>JBIIOJ010000082.1:0-11899 GCA_044337015.1 Pirellulales bacterium | reverse complement strand
GCTCCGCGAGCTTCGCGATTCACTGCGAGCGACGACCAACGCGGAATCGCTCTCGGAGCTCTCGATGGGAATGAGCGGTGACTTCCGCGAGGCGATCCTCGAGGGCTCGACGATCGTGCGGATCGGCTCCGCCCTCTTCGAGGGAACGGCGCCCGCCGAAAACGAACCTAATCCTCGAACTTGACCTAATCTTCAAATTTGACTTCAAGGATCTCGAACTGCATCTTGCCGGCAGGAACGTCGATCGCGACCTTTTCGCCGACCTTTCTGCCGAGCAGGCCTTGCGCCAGCGGGCTCGCCACGTTGATCTTGCCCGCGTCGTAGTCCTCCTCGCCCGCGCCGACGAGCACGAAGGTCTCGTTGTCGCCAAACTTGAGGTCCTTCACGACGACGGTGGCCCCGAAGACCACCTCTCCCGTCGCCTCTTTCTGCCGTTCGACGATGACCGCACGGGCGAGCTTGTCTCGCAGGAGGTTGATCTTGGCCTGCAGCATGCCCTGGCTCTCGCGGGCCCCGTGGTACTCGGCGTTTTCGCTGAGATCCCCCTCGCTGCGGGCCGCGGCCACCCGCTGGGCGAGCTTTGGCATCTCGACGGTGTCGAGGTGCTCCACCTCCGACTTGAGCTTCTCGTATCCGGCGCGGGTCATCGGGATGCGATCGGACGACATGGCCATGGGTCTCTTGCTACGGGTCTCTTCCTAAGGGGTGGATCGGGGAGCTAGGCCGACGCGGCGGGGAAGAGCACCCGTCCGCAGCCGCGGCAGATCACCATCCTGCCGAGCAGGATGTCCGACATCATCATGTCCGTGATCCTCTGAAAGCAACCGCCGCAACTTTCCCCCTCGATCGGTGCCATGCCATCGGCGCCTTTTGTCTTCACTGCCCGCCGGTAGGCCTCGACGACGTCGGCCGGCAGATCACGTTCGCCCGTCGCGAGGTCGCCCTCGATCCGCGCGACCTCCGCCTCGAGTTGGGCCTTCTCACGCCGCACCTCGTCCTCCTTCTCGGCGACGAGCTTCTTGACCTGCGTGACCTGCTGCTCAGCGGGCGGGACCTCCTTCTTGAGCGAGTCGATCCGCTCGAGGGCCTCGAGGATCTCGTCCTCGAGCACCTTCATCGCCATCGAGTCGGCGGCGATCTGCTCCTTAAGGGTCTGGTATTCGCGGTTGGTCTTGCAGGCGTTCAGCTTCGCCTCGAGGTCCCGCTGCTTCGATTCAGCGGTGCGAAGCTGGAGCTGCTTCTGGTCTGCCACCACCTTCGCCTTCTTGACCGCGTCGTTCGACGCGGCGAGCGCGGCCTCGGAGGCGACCAGCCTCGCCTTGAAGGCTGCGACCTGGCGGGGCCCGCCCGTGAGCCGCTCCCGGAGGTCGGCCAGCTGGCGGTGCATGCGGTGGAGCGTGCGAAGCAGATCGGTGACGACGACAACGGCCATGAAACCCCTTTCGGATGCCCGCATGATAGCAGAAAAAAACGGCGGGGCGCCCGAAGACGCCCCGCCGCCGCTTGTTCGCCCGTCGTCCGAAAGGGTCGTTTTGGCCGAAACCGAGTCAGCCGGCGACCTCTTCCACGACCGCCCCTTCGAGGAAGCTCTCGAGCTGCCTCGACCGGACGGGGTGCTGGAGCTTCTTGACCGCCTTCGCCTCGATCTGGCGGACGCGTTCCCGCGTCACCCGGAAGATGCGGCCGACCTCCTCGAGCGTGTAGGTGTAGCCGTCGCTGAGGCCGTACCGCAGCCGGATGATCTCCCGCTCGCGGTAGGTAAGCGTTTTGAGGAGCGACTCGATCCGGTCCTTGAGCAGGCCGTTCGTGGCCGAGAGGGTCGGACTCTTCGTGCCTAGGTCTTCCACGAACTCGCTGAAGCTCGCGTCCTCGCTCTCGCCGATGGGGCGGTCGAGGCTCATCGGTTGCCGCCCCATGTCGAGCACGCGGCGGGCCTCCTCGAGCGGGACGTCGGCGGCCTGCGAGAGTTCCTCGTAGGTCGGCTCGCGGCCGAGTTCGTGGAGGAGGCGCTTCGCCGTGGTGCGGAGCTTCGACAGCACGTCGATCATGTGCACCGGAATCCGGATCGTCCTCGCCTGGTCGGCGATGGCACGGGTGATCGCCTGCCGGATCCACCACGTGGCGTAGGTCGAAAACTTGAAGCCTCTGCGATACTCGTACTTGTCGACGGCCCGCATGAGGCCCGTGTTGCCCTCCTGGATGAGATCGAGGAAGGAGAGGCCGCGGTTGCGGTACTTCTTCGCGATCGAGACGACCAGCCGGAGGTTCGACGCCGAGAGGTTCCGCTTGGCGGCCTCGTACTCCGTCTGCAGCCGCTCGAGCGCCGTGACGCGATTCCGGAGCGACTTCGGGCTCTCGAGCGTGGTCATCATGAGGTCGCGGAGTTCCTTCCGCATGTCGGCCCGCTCGTCGAGTGATCCCCGGCCCTCGGCGATGCGGGCCAGATCCTCCCGCAGCCGGTCCATGCGGCCGGACATTCCGCGGAGCAGTTTCATCATCGGCTGCACACGCCGCATACGCAGGCTGAGCTCCTCGACGAGCTGCAGCGTCTTGACCCGGCGACGCTTGAAACGAACCCTCGCGGCCCTGGCATCCTCCCTGCTCGTGCGACGACTCACGAGGAGCCGGAAGTCCTTCCGATTCTCCTCCATGAGGTGTTCGAGCGTGCGGAGATTGTGGGGCATGCGGGCCTGGATCTGCTCCTTCGTCAGCCGCTCCGTGAGCGACACCTTGATCGTGCGGTCAAAGGGAAGCTTTCCCTCGTGCACGCGGCGGAGCGTCTCGACGGTCGAGTGCATCGCGTAAGCGCAGCCGAGGATCGCACGGCGGAACCGCTTGCGGGTGACCTCGATCCGCTTCGCAAGCGAGATCTCCTCCTCGCGGGTCAGCAGCGGGATTTCGGCCATCTGCGCGAGGTACATGCGGATCGGGTCGTTGCCGGCATTCGAGGGCGGCGTGGTTATGGCCTCCTCGCGGCGGGGCTTCGCCGGGGAGGGGGGGACGGCGGATTCCACAACGGCATCGGACGTGTCGGCGGCCGTTGGCGGCTGATCGACGAGGTCGATCCCGCGTTCCTCGAGGGCCACGAGCAGGGCGTCGATCTTCTCCGGATCGACCGCCTCGTCCGGCAGGTAGGCGTTCACCTGGTCGAACGTGAGATATCCCTGGGCAAGACCCGTCTCGACGAGCGACGCAAGCGCGCCGTCCGTGTAGACGACCGAACGATCCTGGTTCACCGACTCATCTTGCTGCCGCATCGGGATGCCCTCCTGGCCAACTGGACTACCGTCACTCTACCACCGCGGGCGGTTCCGCCCACGCGGGCATCCTCACCCATCCTTGGGATCGGACATGCCCTCTACCTTCCGCATACCCTGTGCCACTCGCCGCTGCTCGACGAGTCGTTCCAACAGATCGGCCTCGGACTCTGCGTCAAGCCCGGAGCCCTTGAGTTGTCGTGCGTGCTCACCCGCCATCCGCAGGGCCGACCGCCGGCGAACGGCCTCCCGCAGGTGCTCCAACCGCTCAAGCGGGTCGTGGACGCTGCGGGACGAACTGGTCTCGTCCACGGCCACGAGCAGATTCTGCATCATGGGATCCGGCAGCGCGTCGAGCAGGTCGACGAGCCCGACCCGGCGGCCCTCACCGTGAAGCCGGCGGGCAGTCTCGAACACCGTCCGACCGGCCGGCGACTCGAGTTCTTCCGCGGAGACCTCGCGGACGATCACCCCCACGCTGTCCGGCACGCCGACGAGCACCTCCAGCACCTCGCGGTCCCACGGCGGGAGCGTCGGTGACTGTCCCCCGGGCATATGGCCCGCCGTCATCTGTCCGACAGTCATTTCCGTTTGGTCGTCGCCACGCTCGCCGGAAGCACTGCGGGCCGACTTGGCAGCCGGGCGTTCCCGCAGATCCTCGAGCCGATCGCGGAGCGTTGGGACCTCGAGGCCGAACCGCCGTGACAGCCTCGCGAGGATCCGCTCCTCCCTCAGCCGCCGCTGCGACGCGGAGAGGGATCCATCGTTGCCCTTCGACCCGGCGCGGGCGAGCGCCGACAACACGCTCTCGATTCCGGCGAGGATGGCCTCTTCCCCGGCACGCCCCGCCGCCTGCAGTCGTGAAAAAACCTCGTCCATCCTGTAGTCGAGCGGATCGCAGGCAGAGTCGATCACCGCCTCGAACGCGGCCGCGCCCTGCGCCTGGAGAAGGTCGCAGGGGTCCACACCGTTGGGCATCCTCGCGATCGCGAGATCGATCGGCTCCGAGAGCAGGACGTCGAGGATCTCGTCCGCCCTCCGCCGGCCTGCATCGTCACCGTCGAGCACGAGCACGACCCGGTCGGTGTAACGCCGCAAGAGCCTCGCATGTCGCTCCCCGAGTGCGGTGCCGAGTACGGCGACCACCTCGTCGATGCCCGCCAGGCGGGCGGCGAGGCAGTCGGTGTAGCCCTCGACGACGACCGCCCGTCCTTTTCTCGCGATCGCGTCGCGGGCGGTGTCGAGACCGTAGAGCGTCGAACTCTTCGAAAACAGCGGGGTCTCGGGGGAGTTGATGTATTTGGCCGTGTCGGCCGGCGCTCCCGGCAGGGCGCGGCCACCGAAGGCGACGCACCTTCCTGACGAATCGCGGATCGGGAAGATGATCCGGCTGCGGAAGCGGTCATAGTGACCGGAGGCACCCTGCCGCTCGACCGCGAGGCCCGCCGCGGCAAGTTGCCGCATGGAGAATCCGGCGTCGGCCGCCTGGCGGACGAGCCAATCCCATTCGTTCGGGGCGTAGCCGATCGCGAACCGTCGAACGATCTCCTCTGAAAGCCCTCTTTCGGCGACGTACCGGCGGGCCGAATCAGCCGCCGGAAGCACCTCGAGGGCCTTCGCAAAGCGGTGAGCCGCCCAGTCAAGCAGCCGGAAAAGCTCCGCCTTTTCGCTCGTGCCGGGCCCGGAGCGGCCGGCTTTCGGCAGATCGATGCCGGCCCGCGTGGCGAGCATCTCGAGCGCCTCCGGAAATTCGACCCGCTCCATCTTCATCAAGAAGCTGAAGACGTCGCCGCCGATGTTGCAGACCCAACAGCGAAAGGTCTGCCGCTCCGGGTTGACCGTGAGGCTCGGTCGGGAATCGTCGTGCCAGGGGCACAGCCCCACCATCGCCTTGCCCTGACGTCGCAAAGACATGTAGCCGCCGACAAGATCCACGATGTCCGTGGCCTCCCGCACGCGATCCTTCGCATCGTCCCGGCCGAGTGTCATCGAGGCTTTCAAAGCGATGGTATTTCCGACGAATTTCTACGCTCCGCCGGAATCTATGGCCCGCCGAAAACGGGGTCAATTCCAGATTGTGATCGCGCAGCTTGCCGATCTTGCCCGTATTGGAACGCGCGTGCGGGTTTTGCCGGGCGGTCCGTTCTTCGACGCCCTTTGCGCGAGCCAGTTTCAGCTCGACTTGAGCAGCCGATCGACGCTGTCGAGAAGCCGATCCATCGCGAACGGCTTGCGGATGTAGTCGTCCACCCCGAGCATCTCGGCGTAAGCCTTGTGGCGACTTCCCTCGTTGGCCGTGATCATGATCACCCGCACGGGCACGGGCCGCGAGCGACGAAGTTTTTCCAGAACGAGAAATCCGCTTCTCTTGGGCATCATCATGTCGAGCACGACGAGATCAGGCTCCTCCTGCTCGGCCATGACGAGTCCCTGATTGCCGTCGCGTGCGAGCAGGATCTCGTAGCCGCGGGCCTCGAGGACGGTCCGCATCGACTCGAGGATTTCGACATCGTCGTCGACGAGGAGCACCCGCTTCGCGCCCGACCGTGTCTTGGACGGAGCGGTGGCGACCTGCGTGGTGGATTCCACCGCCGCAGAACCTTCCGCAGCAGCCTTCTTCGCCTTTCGCTGGACAGCCATGAGTGTTTTCTCCGTCTTCAAAGCCCTGAGTTTACTCGTCGCGGCGTGCTCTGCCAATCGAATCAGCCTGGACTCGTCCGATCAGCCGACCGGACCCAAAAAGCGGCCCAGGCAACGGCGATCGCAGCGCCCGCGGCGACGTCACTTACGTAATGTGAGCCGGATGTGAGCCGCTGCGCGGCCGCTGCAGCGGCGAGGGCGATGAACAGCGGAGCACCCCTCGGATACCGCCAACAGAGCGCTGACGCGAGTCCGGCTGCCACCGCCGCGTGCCCCGATGGAAAACTCCGCATGGCGGTCCCCGAGACCCCCTCGATGTTTGAAAAGGTGTCGACTGCCACCGCGTGAACGTCGAGCCTCGCGGCGTACGGCCGCACCCTCGTCACGAGCAGCTTGACAAGGTCGGTCGTGAGGCCGCCGGTGAACGTCATCGCCACCATCCGGATTGCGTCCGCGGAGATCGCTGGGAACCGGAATGTCACACGATCGGCGGGGCCTTGCTGCGAGGAGGCCGCGGTTCTGCGGTGCACGAGCGACGGATCGAGGAGCATCGCGGCGAGCAGGATGATCGCGGCGGATGGGGAGTATCCGAACACCTCCGACAGGTTTAAAAGGCGGACGAGGTCGCCAGGCAGCCGCCTGGAACCCCGCGGCCGCCGCGCTGCGGGGGCGGCTTCCTCCGCCTTCTCGTCAGTCGCCGCCGACGGGCCGTCATCTCCTGCCTTCTGGCCGGCTGCTGCCGGGGTGCGGACGTCCAGGAGAAATCGCGACGTAGGCAGGTCGAGGAATGTCGCCGCGGCGGCGAACGCCGCGAGGATCGCGGCAACGGCGAGCAGGCGTTGTGAGCCGATGGTGGACTGCGGCGGACGTGGCGGCGAAATCGTCATTCCTGACGTTGTCGCACAGGGCAAACCATCCCGTCCAGAGAGTTTCGCCGGATGGTTCCCACTACTTCCAGAGATTCACGTCCAAAGATTCCTGTCGAGCACTCGGTAGTTGATCGCCTCGCTCACGTGGGCGGGGCGGATCACCTCCGAGTCGTCGAGATCGGCGATCGTGCGGGCGACACGGAGCACCTTGTCGTGGGCCCTCGCCGAAAGTCCGAGGTCGGCGACGGCGGCCCGCAGGAGCTCGGTCGCCGCCGGCTCGAGCGGGCAGTGTTCGCGAATCTGGCGGCTCGTCATCCTCGCATTCGATCGCGTTGCCTGCGCGATCGTGCCGCCTGAGACCTTGAAGCGGGCCTCCTGGCGGCCGCGTGCCGCGAGCACGGCTTCCCGCATCTGACTGCTCGAGGTGCCGGCGCGGGTCGCCGACAGCTCGCGGAATGGCACCGCCGGAACCTCCATGTGGATGTCGATGCGATCGAGGAGCGGGCCCGACACCTTGCCCATATATTTTTCGACCTGAGGGGCGGTGCACTGGCAGTCTCGCCGCGGATCGCCCCGGTAGCCGCAGGGGCAGGGGTTGAATGCCGCGACGAGCATGAAGTCGGCCGGAAACCGAGTGCTCGATTTCGCGCGGCAGATAGTCACGGCGCCGTCCTCGAGCGGCTGGCGGAGCACCTCGAGTGTGCGGCGATTAAACTCGGGAAGCTCGTCCAGGAAGAGAACGCCGTTGTGCGCCAGTGAGATCTCGCCGGGCATCGGGATCGACCTTCCGCCGACGAGCCCCGCCTCGCTGATCGTGTGGTGCGGCGCGCGGAAAGGCCGCGTCGTCACGAGCGGCTGGCCCGGTGGCAGCAGCCCGAGCGCGCTGTAGATCCTCGTGGTCTCGATCGACTCCGCTGGTGACAGTGGCGGGAGGATCGTCGAGACCCGCTTCGCGAGCATCGTCTTGCCGCCGCCGGGCGGCCCGACCATCGCCACGTTGTGGCCCCCGGCGGCCGCGACGAGGATGGCTCGCTTCGCCGCCTCCTGCCCGCGGACGTCGGCGAAGTCGATGTCGGTCGCGGAGAAACGATGAAACCATTCCTCCACGCGGGCGGGTGCCGGGGCGATGTGAAGGTCTCCCGAGAAGAACTGCACCGCCTCGGTGAGCGACGCGACCGGTATCACCTCGATGTCCTCGACGACGGCGGCCTCGGTGGCACTCGCCGCGGGCACGACCACGCCCCGCAGGCCTCGGTTGCGGGCGGCCGCCATGGCCATCGAAAGCGCGCCGCGGGCCGGGCGAGTCTGCCCCTCGAGCGACAACTCGCCGACGACGGCGTACTGGTCGAATCGCTCCGAGGAGAACTGCCCGCTGCCCGCGAGGATGCCGAGCGTGATCGGAAGGTCAAACGTCGCGGCCTGCTTCGGCAGCTCGGCGGGGGCCAGGTTGATCACGACCCGGTCGTTCGGCCGCGAAAAGCCGGAATTGACCATCGCGCGGGCGAGCCGTGGCGTGCTTTCTCGGATCGCGGCGTCGGGCAGGCCGATGAGGAACGTCGCCGGCAGGGCTCCGGCCGACACGTCGACCTCCACGTCGACGGGTATGGCTTCGATGCCGAACAGGGAAAACGTCTGGAGGCGGGCAAGCATGGCAAGCTCCGTGGTGAGGTGTGGTCGTGCGCCCAGTAGTGTACTAATAATCAGTATTTGTGCAAGCTCCGGAGGAGCCCCGCGTTTCCCCCCCTGCGAAACCATGAAGTCGCATGGATCCCTCTCTCCGCGGTATGCTCCGATGATGTTCGCGATCAGCCCGGCATCTCGCTCCGACGCCTCCGCAGTCGCTCGCCATCGGCTCGTCCAATCAGCCGCAGCATTCCTGGTGGCGGCGTTGCCGGTCGCAGCGGGGGCGGCGGACCCCTCGGACTGGCTTGCGCTCTTCGACGGAAAGACGCTCGGCGGCTGGAAATCGACGCCGTTCGGCGGGGAAGGGGAGGTGCGGGTCGAGGCGGGTGCGATCCGGATCGGCATGGGCTCCGACATGACCGGCATCACGTGGTCGGAGGATTTTCCGAAGCAAGACTACGAGATCGAACTCGAGGCCCGCCGCGTCGACGGCAACGACTTCTTCTGCGGGCTGACCTTTCCCGTCGGCGACGATCCCTGCAGCCTGATCCTTGGAGGCTGGGGGGGTGGCGTCGTCGGGCTCTCGAGCATCGACGGCGAGGATGCATCCCGCAATGAGACGACACAATTTCGCGATTTCGAGAAGGGTCGATGGTATGCCGTGAGGATCCGTGTGACGCCCGAGCGGATCGCCTGCGATCTTGATGGCGAGAACATCATCGACCAGCCGCTCGCGGATCACGTCGTCTCCATCCGCGGTGAGGTGGAGGCGTCGCGGCCGCTGGGGATCGCGACCTACGCGACCGTGGGCGAGATACGCGGCATCCGTTACCGCCGGCTCGACGCGGCCACCAGCGAACCGTGAGCTTCGATGGCGTTGAACCAACCCGAGCCCGGTGGGGAACCGATCGACGCTTCCGCCGAGAAACTCCGGCAACGCATCGCCAGGGAGGCGGCCCGGCTCGTCGGCGAGGGGCAAGATGCCCACCGCGCCCGGCTCCGTGCGGCGAGACGGGTGGCGGGAAGGTTCGTCCCGGAGGGAGAACTGCCCGGCCACGATTCGATCCTGCGGGAGACCGGCAAACGCGACATCGCGGGCGGCTCGTCTTCGGCGCGTCATCTCGGCGACCGGTTCGATCGCATCGCGGAGCTTGTGGGCGTGCTCTCGAACGTGCGGCAGGATCCCGCCAGGCATCCCGAGGGGGACACGCTCGAACACTCGCTGCAGGTCTTCGACCTGGTCGAGCAGGAGCGGCCCTATGACGAGGAGCTGCTCACGGCCGCGCTCGTGCACGACGTCGGCAAGGCGGTGGATCGCCGCGATCCCGTAGCGGCCGGGATCGAACTCCTCGGCGACATGGTGACCGAACGCACCCGCTGGTTCGTCGAGCAGCTGCCGGCAGCGAGGCAGCTCCGGGAGGGAACGCTGGGCGCTCGGGCGCGCCGACGGCTCGAGGCGAGCGATGACTTCGAGGATCTGCTCGTCCTCGAGGAGGCGGACCGCAAGGGACACGTGCGCGGCTACGACACGCCCGCGCTCGAGGCCTGCATCGTGGCGCTACGGCGGCTCGCGCAGGAGTGACGCGGCAGCCCGCTTACAGGCCCGCGGCAGCCCGCTTACAGGCCCGCTGGGCCGGTGGTCTGCTTCTCCCGCTCCGCCTTCTTCTCCGGGAACTCGACGACGACAAGGGCCATCCTGGCGACGTCGTAGGCGTACTCCTGGTAGTAGGGGAGCATTGGCAGCTGGAGGCCCGAGCTACTGCCGGGCTGGATGATCTCCCTCATGAATTCGTCGTAGGATTTCGGCGTCGAGCCATGCTCGGCCTCGTGCAACTTCATCTTCTGCTCGACGGCGACCACTGCGAGCTTGCCCACGCTCGTGCGATAGGCGTCGGCAACGACATCGAGTCCGCCCCCTTCGATCGACATCTCCGCGGGCACGCCTCCGTCGGCGATTGCCCTGGACAGATCGAGGACGTTCTGGGTCGTCTTGCCGATCGTCTTGCGGATTTCGACCTTCGACGCGACGGGAGCCTCGACCGCCGGCTCGCAACCGGTGACGAGGAGGGCGAGCACCGCAGCAGAAACGAGGGAGCGAAGGGGCAGGGGAGTCATGGGCGCAGTATAGCCAGCGACGAGCCGGAGCGGCCCGCAGTCAGGCCTTCACGGCCGACAGCACCTGTCCGAGCGTTTCCTGGAGAACGGCCCCGCTCCGCCTGAGCCCCTGCAGTTCCTTCGGCCACAACTCGATTTCCAGCGTGGCTTCCGCGCCGTTCCGACCGACCACCGTGGGAACGGAGATCGCCACGTCACGGAGACCGTAGCAGCCAGACTGCACGGTCGAGACCGGGAGCACTCGCTTCGAGTCGAGCGCCATCGCGTGGATCACCTCGGCGATCGATACGCCGACCGCGAAGCCGGCCCCTGTCTTCTTCTTGATCATTTCGGCGCCGCTCGTCTTCGCCCGCTGGAAGACCGCCTCGCCGAGCCTCGGGCTGAAGCCGGGATACTTCTCGAGCGGCAGGCCGGCGACGCTCGCGCTGCTCCAGACCGGCACCATGCTGTCGCCGTGCTCGCCGAGGATCATCGCCTGCACCTGCGTGGCCGGCGCCTCGAGGTTCATTGCCAGAAGGCTGCGAAAACGGAGCGTGTCGAGGAGCGTGCCGAGGCCGATCACGCGGCCCTTGGGCAGGCCGAGATCCTTCTCCGCGAGATAGGTGAGGATGTCGACCGGATTGCTCACGACGAGCACCGTGGCGTCGGGCCGCAGGCCGTGGCTCTTGATCGATCCGAGGATCGACCGGAAAAGCTCGACGTTGCGGTTGATGAGGGCGAGCCGGCTCTCGTCGGGCTTGCGTCGCAGGCCCGCCGTGATGCAGATGCAGTCGGCGTCGACGAGGGCCTCGTAGCCGCCGGCGTGGATCGACTGGTCGGCGATCGCCGCAGTGCCGTGGAGCATGTCGAGGGCCTGGCCGTCGGCCAGGTCGGCGTTGGCGTCCACGATCACGATCTCGTGGACGATCCCGCCGAGTTGGAGGGCGAAGCCCGCCGAGGAGCCGACGATCCCGCCGCCGCCGATGATGCCAACCTTCATGGGTGTGCTTCCTTTCAGGCGCTGATGCCGAGCTGCTTGCAGACCTGCTCGGTGACGATCTTCACGAGGGTCTCGTGATCGAGACCCGCCGGGACGGTCGCCGCCTTCAACCCGGTCTGCCCGGTCGACACCGTGGCCGAGCCGGGATCGGCCCCCATCGGAGGCGGGGCATCGAAGGCCTTGCGATCGACGCCCGTCGATCCCCAGCTGGAGCGAAACACGTCGTTGGCACAGATATCGCAGTTCTCCATGTTCTTTTCGAGCCGCGGGTCGGTATAGCCCCACTTCGCCTTGAGGTCGAGCAGTTCCTTCGTCTCCTGCTTCGTGAGGTAGGTGACGCGACCGAGATCTTTCGCGAGCATGAGGATCCGGCAGTAGGCGTCGAGGATCTCCGTCCACCAGTAGGCCTTCTCGAC
>JBIIOJ010000341.1:0-3496 GCA_044337015.1 Pirellulales bacterium | reverse complement strand
ACCTCGGCAACGGCTGCCCGCTTCTCCTCCACCGCCACGACAACGTGATCCAGCGGGTCCTCGCCGCCGACCGCCTGCCGTGGGTGATGGTGATTCCCGACGGCGTCCACCTACCGATTCCACTTCTGCGGACGATCATCAGGATCGTGGGCGTCGACCGCCTCATCGCGGTGACCGACGCCACGGCCGCCGGCGGCATGGGGCCGGGGCGATACACGCTCGGCGGCCGCGACGTCGTCGTGGGCGAGGACGGGGCCGCCTGGTCGGCCGATCGCTCGCACCTCGTCGGGAGCACCGCCTCGCCGGCCGTCGTGACGCGGGTGCTTCACGAGCAGGTCGGACTCTCCGAGGCCGACGTCGAGCAAGTGACGGTCGTCAATCCCGCGCAGGCGGTCGGCACCTAGGAGGTTCCATGCGATTCATCGATTCCGACCGCGAGTTTCCGATCAGTTCCGCCGTCGTGCACGGCGGCAAGGTGTTCGAGGCGGTGGTGACCGGCATTCCGGACGGCAGCCGCTCGCCCGTGCCCGGGGGCGCGGCCGCCGAGATGCGCGAGGCGTTTCGCCAGCTCGACCTGCTGCTCGCGGAGGCCGGCATCGACCGCTTCGCGATCTGCACCGCGCGGCTCTACCTGCAGGACGTGCGCTCCGAGATCGCGGTGGTGAACGCCGTGTGGAAGGAGTATTTCGGCACGCACCCGGTCTGCCGGCGAGCCTACGGCGTGGAATTGCAGGCGGGCATGCGGGTGGAGGCCGCCTTCACCGCAGAACTCCCGTAGCGCCCACCGCGATGCCGCGACAGCCCCCAATCTGCTGGTACGGGGATTTCGGGGATGAGCCGGCGGCGATCGCCCTCGCGGGCATCGGCATCGCCGCCGCGGCGTGGGCATATCGTCGCCGCCGCCGGTAGAGCAGATTGCCAATCTGCTCCTACAAGGCAGACTGGCAGTCGGCACACCGCAGCGCGTGCTCACTCCCCGTAGAGCGGCCGCTGCCTTTGGTAGACCGGCAGATACTGGCGGTCGAGCGAGAGCACGAGGATCGACAGCGCCGTCGGGTAGGCCGGGCCCGCGAGCCTGGTCTGCGGCGCGTTGTCCGCCGGGAACGGCCAGCCGCCGTCGCCCGACTGGTGCGTCACGAGCACCTCCTCGACGGCCGCGCGGTGCTTCTCCCACGCCGGGCCGCCCACCTGAAACATCCCCTGCGCGAGATAGAACGACGCCAGAAAATAGAATTGCTTGTACTGGTCGCCGCCCCACGATGGCGGGAACGATTCGAGGTAGGCGAGCGTTGCGGCCGTCTGGGCGTCGTCGGGCCGGTCGAGGATCTCGCGGATGCAGAGGGCCACGCCCGTCACCGACGGCTCGGGCTCACGGCTGATCCCCGGCCGATAGACATAGCCCGCCTTGCCGCCGTCGAGCGGCAGATAGGCCGACCGGATGAAGGCGACCGCGTCGGCGATCACCTCCTGGCGGACCTCGAAGCCACACTGCCGCGCCGCATGGAGCGAGAGCAGCTGCCAGGATGTGACCGAGAGATCGCTCTCGTTGGAGGTGGGTGAATACCGCCAGCCGCCCCGGGCGCTCGGATCGCGGCGCACGGCCTGCGCCCGCTCGATCACCGCGATCGCCCGCTCGCACCAGCGGGCCAACTCCGCCTCGAGGGCGTCGTCGTCGGTCATGCCCACGCAGCCCACCGCGAATTGCAGCGCGATCGCGTGGATGTACATGCCCGAGGGATCCCCCTGCCCCACGTAGCCGTCGGGCCCCATCCGCGGCAGGAGGTAGCGGAGCGTCCGCATCACCTCCGCCGCATACGGCCCCTCGGCGGGCGTGCTGCCATTGGCGAGGAAGGCGAGGCCCGCGAGCGACGCCGTGGCCGGCCGATACTCCGGCCGCGGACAGTCCCAGCTGCCGGCCTGCGGCCCCTCCGTCACCTGCGTCGCCGCCAGCCGCCGCAGCCCCACGTCGACGGCCCGCGCCGCGGCCGCCGGCTCGCCGCGGGCGGTGGCCGCGAACCACGCGAGCACGCACACCATCATGAGGCTCCGATTCATCATGTACGGCTCCACTCCAGGATCGACATCAGTATCGCAACAGATCATCGACCGCATCGAGGTATTCGAGCGTCGCCTTTTGATACATGCCCTGGCCCGCGCCCGACCGCACGGCCTTGCGGGCCGCGTCGATCTCGCGGCGAAGCCAGGCCACGAGTGGGTCGCCCTTCGCCTCCTGCGTGCGCTGCTTGCCGCCGCCGCGGGCCGCGCCGCCCAACTCCGAGAGCCCCAGCCGCAGCGCTGTCGCAGCCCAGGAGAGCGACTCCTGCCGCATGCTCGCCGCATCGGCCTTGCCATCGAGCACGGCGGCCACGCCCCGACGCCGCGCCGATCGCCAGGCATCGACCACCATGCGTCGGCCGAGCACGGCCTCGCGCCGCCAGGCCTCGTCCTGGATCTGCTCCGGCCCCCCTTCGAAACCGCCCGGATCGGCGTCGGCCCGCTCGGCGACGACGGCCGCCCGCCGCGCGAGCACGGCGACGGCCGGACGCAGTTCACCGAGCGCAAGCCGCCGCGCCCGCATCCCGGCCGCATCGTCGCCCGTCGGTCGATCGACCGCGGCAAGCTTTGCCTTCACGTCGGCAAGCAGGCCCGCAAGCTCCTCGCTCGCAGCCGCCACGGCCGCAAAGCCCTCGAGCCCCTTGCCGATCTCCGCCCGTGACCGCCGCCAGCCATCCCGGTCCGGCGGCTCGGCCGCGAGTGCCCGATCACCCGCTTCGATGCTCGCCGCCACGCCCCCAAGCAGGCTCACACCGGCAGAGAGCACGAGGTCGCTCGCCTCGGGCCAGTCTCGCGTAAGGATCCCACGGTCGCCCTCGGCGGCCGCATCCCGCAGCGTCCGCGACTGCCGCGCCGCGAGAAGAAACGGGCTCTTCTCCACGGCGGCTGCCGCCGTCAGCTCGCCCGCTTCGGCAGCCGTGAGGAGTTTGCCAAGGGCGGTCTTCAGGCCAGCAAGCGGCCGTTGCCAGCCGTCCGGATCGGCGGCCGCCTCGCTCGCGACAACCCGCGCGTTCTGCCGATACCGCAGGAGCGCGTCCCGCAGCCGTAGCAGGACCGCGTCGTCCAGAAACTCTCCCCCCGCGGCCAGTTGCACGACGCGGCTCCGCGCGGCCGCCGACCTCACGGCCAGATCCGCCGCGCGGTCGAACTCCACGACGCTCGCCGCGCGGGCCACGGGATCGGCCGTCGCCGAGTTAAGCACCGTGTCGATGGCGGCGATGATCGCCGTCGCCGCGTCTTTCGGATCGGGAAGTGCGGGGCTGGCCGCCGCCACGGCCGCGATCGCATCGGCGAAGCGTGTCGCGGGAGCCTTTGGCGGCAGCCGCAAGGCGAGCAAGTCTGTGAGCGTCTTCCGCTCGTCGTCGGCCATGTCCCCCACGGCCGCGAGTTGTTCCCGTTCCCATTCCGCCGCGAGCCACCGCCACCAGTCCCGCTCGGCCGC
>JBIIOJ010000081.1:0-11946 GCA_044337015.1 Pirellulales bacterium | reverse complement strand
GCTCCTTCGCGTTCGGCCGTCGCGACACGACCCTGAGAAAGACGTCGTCCACGAAGGCCTCCACCGGCCGCTCCTCGAGGGCCGCCGCGGTGAACCCGCTCGATTCCGAGAGCTGAGAGACCCGCTTGACGGCCACGCCGTTGGCCAGGATCGCCGGCTGCAGGGCGTTGGCGGCCGTCTCGCGTTCGGTGACGGGATTCTGCCGCTCGCCCCGCCAGCCGAAGGCCTCCATGAGCGAGACCGAGTGCTGCGCGAAGGGGAGCGAGAGGCTCGGCCGGTCCCGCTCGTTGCCGAGCGTCGTGAACTGCCAGGCCCGCGTGGGCCGGCCGAGATTGAGCGAGAGCGTGGCGGGCCGGCTCGTGTCGATGTCGATGTTCATCGGCTCGACGTCGAAGGGCTTGCCGCTTGCCACCGCGAGCGAATCGAGCACCTGCTCCGCGGTGAACCGTCGCGGCGTGCGGCCGGCGAGCAGTTCCGGTCGCGGCAGCTCGCCGTCGGCATCCGGCAGGCCGCTCGCGCGGCCGTAGGTGTGCGACGAGAGGATGAGCCTCGCGACCTCCTCCAGGGCATAGTCGCGAAGGACGAGCTGGCGGGCCAGCCAGTCGAGCAGCTCCGGGTGGCTCGGCTCCTCGCCGCCCCAGTCGTCGAGATCGTCGACGAGCCCGCGGCCGAAATACCGCGCCCACAACCGATTCACGATCACCCGCGCGAACCTCGGGTTGGCCGGCGACGTGACGAGGTCCGCCACCTGCGCCCGGGAGTCGCCCGTTGCGTCGGCGGCCGCCTGCACGAACTGCTCGAATGGCCAGGCCGGCGGCACGCTCGTGCCCGGCTTCAGCGTCACCTTGATCGCCATCGCAGCCAGCCGCTCCGGCGACACCGGCACGCTGCTCGTGGCCGGAACCTTCTCGGGCGCCCGCTTGAGCATCGCGGCGAGGCCGAAGAGGTCCTTTTGCAGGATCTCTTCACCGGGAGCGTCGTGGCAGCGGGCGCAGCCCATCTCCACGCCGAGGAACGCCCGGCCGATGACATGCGCCTTCGCCGCCATCGGCACGTCGTTTTCGGTGGCCAGGGCGAAGCCGGCCGGCCCGCCGAAGTGCTTGCTCCCATCCATCATGATCAACTGCGTCACGAACCGGTCGATCGGCGTGCGGTCGAGAAACGATTCGTGGATCCAAAACCGGAACGGCCCCGTGTTGTTGAGCGTCGGGTTGACGATGTTGGGATTCTCGGCGAGCACGTCCTGCCAGTAGGCCGTCCAGTGGTCGGCCCAGCGGGGATCGGCGAGGAGGCGGTCGACGAGTTTCGTGCGGCGGTCGGGGGAGGTGTCGGCGGCGAAGGCGTCGATCTCCGCCGGCGTCGGGATGATCCCGCGGACGTCGAGCGACAGCCGCCGCAGAAAAGTCGCGTCGTCGGCGAGCGCGGCCGGCGTGACGTTCACCTCGGCGAGCTTCGCGTTCACGAAGCGGTCGATCTCGTTGAGCGTGGCGGCCGCGAGGTCGGGGCGATCGGAGGGGACCGCCGGCACCATCGGCCCGGGCTCGGCCGACACGATCCGCCGCGCCTCCGCATGTCGGCGGCGCCACATGTCGTCCTGCTTCGCGGCGGCCGCGCGACGGGCGGCCGTGTTGGCCGCGTCGTTCTCGGCGGCGAGCCGCGTTTCGACCGCCGACCAGCCGGCGTCGGTGAGCGGCACGGGCTGGGCCCCGTCGCCGGCGGCGATCATGTGTGGCACGGCGTCGGGTGCCCCGATGCTCACGGAAAATTCTCCCAGCTCCGGCCGACGTTCCTTCCTGCCGACCTTCGCCTCGACGTGGACCACGTGCCACCGGCCGTCCCCCTCGACATCGAAGATCGCCTGCTCGTCCCCGGGCTGCACCCAGCGGATGCCGGCCGGCCCCGAGCAATCGGGCACGTACAGTTTTTCATGGCCGTCGGACCGCTTTGCGGACGGCTTGACCGCAGCCACCTGCTCGCCGTCGAAGAGCACCCTTGCCTCGCCGCGGGCCCGCACCCTGATCCGCTGCGGCCCGGCAGGAACGAGCACCCGGGTGCGGGCCCGCAGCACGAGCGGCATCTGGCGGTCGCCCCGTACGCCCGTGTCGGTGTAGCGGAGGGGCAGTTCGGCGAGGGCGAACGTGCCACGGTGGAACGACTCTGCCGGCTGCTCGAGCGGAATCCGCCAACCATCGAGATCGGGCACGCCTTCGACGATTTCAAAAAGGACTGCGTCCTCGGGCACCGGCGCGAGCACGACCTCCTCGACCGCCGGCGCGTCGTCGTCCACCTGCCAGCGGGCGGCGATCCGATCGGACGGGAGCAATCGGCGGTGGATCGCGACGTTGTCGAGCAACCCGACGAAGCTGCTCGCGTCGTTGCCCCCCTGCGACGCGCCGAGCCAAATCTCGTCGTCGTCGGTGACCGGGGCCGCCGTGGTCGCGCCTCCCAGGTCCCACGTTCCCGCGACGGCGCGGCCGTCGACGTAGCCCCGCAGCGACTCCGGCTCGCCGAACGTGTAGCTGATGGCGACGTGATGCCAGCCGCTGGCGGGCTCGAAGCCCGTGTCGGCGTTCCAACGATGGAGCAGTTTCTCTCCGCTCTGCTGGTCCGCGCCGGAGCGAAAGAAAAAGCCCGGGCGGGCGCGGCCATCGCGGCCCGAGAGGCGGAGCGACCAGTTTTGATTGTCGGCGACGAACCCCTTGCGGCCGGTGCGGCCCTTGCCGATCAGATACACCTGCTGGCTCTCGCCGATCGCGAAGAGATTGACCCATGCCTCGAGCGTGATCGAATCGCCCGCCGTGAACTGAAACTCGTCGAACCGGGGCGTGGTCGAGACGACCTTCAGGTAGCTTGCGCCGCCCCCGAAGAGGGCGGCGGCATTGCTTCCCTTGAACGAGGTCACCCGCGGCGGCCGAGGCCCCGCCTCGCCGAACACCACGCCACCGCTCACGACCGTGGGTAGCTTCTCTGCCGCGGCGATCATCGCACCGGCGTCGACCGGCCCGAGCGGCCTGGTGTCATTCGGCCCGGTGTCATTGGGCCGATCGACAGCGGCGTCGGCCGCGAACCGATGGGCGACGGTCTGCTGCACGCCGGCTTCCTGTTCGAACCGCCAGACGGCGAGCGGCCGGTCGGCGAGGACCTCGGCATCGCCGGGAGCGATCGCGGCCGCGGCGTCGGCGGCGAGGGCCGGCGATGCAGCCACGAGGGCGATCGTAATCGCGAGAAAGCAGCGGGAGCAACCGGCCGTCGTTGATGGTGCGGCGGGGGTCGTCATCATGCCCTCTCTTCGTCCGTGGCGCGGCCCGCTCGTGAGCCCATGTCAACGGTAGTTTACGGCCGCGGTCGGGGCTATCGGCACTTGTGCCGATAGCGCTACGCGGCTACCGACGGAGCAAGCCGCGCTTGTAGCCGTGGGCGACGACTTCGGCGTTGTTGGCCGCGTCGAACTTCTTCTGGAGCGCCACCACATGGCACCGCGCGGTCCGCTTCGCGATGCCGAGCCGCTCGCCGATCTCTTCGTAGGTGAGCCCCTCGGCCAGCATCGCGAGCACTTCCAGCTCCCGCGGCGTGAGCGGCTTCGACTTGTCGCGGGCGGCGATCTGCCGGGCCACCTCCTCGCCGATCGGCCGACCACCGGAGGCCGCCTCGAGGATCGCGGCCACGAGTTCGTCGTAGCGGGCCGCCTTCGTGATGTACCCCGCCGCCCCGGCATCGATCGCGGCGATGGCGTCGGCAGCTTCCTCGGAGGAGGTGAGCATCAGCACTTGCGGCGGCGGCTCGAGTTCGCGGAGCAGGCCGAGCGTGGCCAGGCCGTCGAGCCCCCGCATCGACAGGTCGAGGAGCACGAGATCGGGCGCGAGACGGCGACAGGCATCGACCGCCTCCGCGCCGCTCGTGGCCACGCCCGCGATGACAAGCTCCCCGTGCCGGCCGAGTGATTCGGCCAGCCCCTCGAGAAACACCGGGTGGTCGTCGACGAGCAAGAGGCGGATCGGGTTCATGACCGCGCAGGATTGGTTTCGACAGATTCTACGCGGGAACGCGGATCGTGACGGTCGTGCCCGCGCCGGGCTTGCTCTCCACCGCCACGGTCGCGCCGATTCGCCTCGCCCGCTCGGCGAGGCCGCGCAGGCCGAAGTGGCCCGCCGGGCCGCCGCCCGCCGGCTCGAACCCGATGCCGTCGTCGCCGACGCTCGCAACCACTCCGCCATCTTCTCCGCGCAGAGTCACGTCGATCCGGCTCGCCTGGGCATGGCGGGCCGCATTGCTCACCGCCTCGCGGAGCATCTGCAGGAGATGATGGATCGTCTCGGGCGGTAGTGCGGGGAGCGGGCCTGTGGCCTCGAGCGAAATCGGCGCCGCATGCAGCTCTCGGAGTTCGCCGAGCAACGATGCAACGCGGTCGGCCAGGCTGCCCCGCAGGCGTGCGGGATCGCGGAGATTCCAGACGTACTCCCGTGTCTCGTCGCGGAGCCGCGCGACGATCTCCCGCTGCCGCTCCATCACGCGGCGGGCCTCCGCGTCGGCCACGCTGCCCGAGGCCGAATCGAGCCGCAGCGCGAGTCCGGAAAGATCCTGCTCGAGCGAGTCGTGAAACTCCCTCGCGATCCGCCGCCGCTCCTCCGCCACCGCCTCCGCCTGGATCTTCTCCTCGATCACGCCCATCTGCCGCCGCACCTGCCGCCGCAGGAGCACGATCCAGCCGACCGCGAGCGCCCCCGCCGCGAGGCTCGCGGCAAGGAGCAGGCCGAGACGACGGGCGGTCCACCAAGTCGGCCTGCGGATCGGCACGACATCGGCGGCACGATCGGGAAAGAGGTCGTACGCCGCGGCATTCAGACGGTACTGGTGGTTCGTGGTTTCCGTGACGAGGCACGGGGCCGTCACGCGGATCGTGACCTCCGGCACGATCGCGGCCGCGAGCGGCTGCCGCGCCACGACCCGCAGCGGGATGCCCTGGGCGTCGCAGGTCAGCGTCGTGCCCGCCTCGCGATCGTCGCGATCGACCACGGTCATCTCCATTTCGACGAGCTGCCCGTCGCAGCCGCCGCGAAGTTCGGCGGTGCTCGGCCGACGCGGGGCGACCAGCCTGTCCGCGGCGACCACCCGCACCCTCGCCTCGCCCAGCCGCGTGGCGAACGGCCCCGGCTCGGCGAACCCCACCGCCTCGACGCGGTCTCCCGCCCTGACCGCGGCGGCCTGCTCAGCCGCGTCGGCGAGCCCGACACACAGTCCGGCATGTCCGTCGAACAGAAAGAGTCGCCGCTCGCATGCCGCCGCCACGGCCACGCCCGCCACCCGCTGCATGCGTCCGGAAGGTTCACCGCGGCCGAGCGAGGAAAACGAGGTTTCAGGGATGGCAAACGGATCCTGCGGCGCCGGCTCGATCACTGCGACATCGTTTGCCGTCGGCACGAGCAGGTAGGGTCGGATGAGCTGGCGACGGTCGTTGATCTCGCCCGCAGCGATGCCCTGCACCCGCAGCCGCGCCCCGATCCATCCCGCCGGCGTGGGTTCTTCCATGACCCGCTCCAGCCGCGCCTCGACCACGTCGTCCGCGACGTGCACCATCAGCGTGCCGCCGCCATCCTCCGTGGCCCGCCAGCGTCGCCCCACTCCTTCGATCGCCACCCATTCATAGTGCAGCCCTCCGGCGGCGAGCTGCGGCGGCGTGACGAGCTTCGGCTCGGGAAGTGGCCCGATGCCGAGCCTTTCGATCCGCGCAGCACGGATGCCATTGATGAAGAGTCCGCGGTGCACCATACCCTCGACCTTCACCCGTTCGCCGGCGGGCAGCATGGGTGCATCCGGTTCGGAGACGATGAACGTGGCGCCGGTGGCGTCGCGGAGAAAGATGGTGCCAGTGGCGTCGCGGTGCGTCACGACAGCCTCGAGGACGACCGGCGGCGGAAGGTCGCCGGCCGCGAGCGTCGAGCCGACGATCGCCGCGGCCGTGGTGAGCGGCTCATCGGCCCCGGCCGCGACGGCAGCGGGCATGACGAGACATAGAAACCCGGCGAGCGGCAGGAATCCGGAGCATGCCTTTGCCGATCGCAGCCGACAGAGGTTCTCGCTGTCAAATGCGGCGAGGCTCGTCGTCAAAAACTCTTGCATCAAATTTCCGTCAACGTATCGGGGCGGAGGCCACGGTGCTTCGCCAACTGACGTAGGCGGACAGCCATATCGCCGGGGATTCGAATCGTAGGCGTCGTCCTGGACGTGTCCTCAGGGTCTCCAGGAGCTCCGCGGGGGTCAAGATGCTGAAGTGCCGGTCACCTGATCTGCATAAACTCGGAACGGGGCTGAAGTACAGGCTTCGATGCGCTACGAAGTGCAACTCCGGCATCTTGTGTCGCACCGCCCGCATTCACGACCACCACGAGGTGATCGGCTACCAAGCCGGACCATAATCCGCTCGCGTGGGAAGGTAAGGGGTGCGCTTACACATTTTTAATGGGCAGTTCACGGCTGGCGACGGCTGTCGCGGCCGATCCAGACTTCACCGCGCGACGATGTCCGTGATCCGCTCGTCCCAAGGGAGCGTGGCCGCCCGCGTGAGGCTGCCGTCGGCGGCGATCGCATAGAGCATGAGCGTGGCCGATCCGAATCCCGTCACGGCCAGAGACTTTCCATCGGGCGACACCGCCATGCCCCACGGGGTCTTGTCGGCCGGCACGACCCCGCGCGGGGCGAGGCCGCCGTCGTCGGCCAACGCGTAGCAGGCGATGACGTTCGTTGATTCATCCGGCCCACGGATGCCCGCATACAAATGGCGGCCGTCGGGCGTGAGCACGATGTCGGACGACGACAGGCCGGGTGACTTCCACTCGGCAGGCACGGCCCGCGATCGCTGCCAGAGCGTGAGCCGGCCATCCTCTGCCCGTCGGTAGATCGAAATGCCGAGCCCCTGCTCCTCGCTGAAGTAGACGAGCGGCAACCGCGGGTGGTAGACGAGATGCCGCGGCCCCGAGTCGGCCGGCGGACCGACGTCCTTGGGCTCGAGCGGCGTGAGGCCGCCCGTCGCGGGATCGAACGCATATTGGAAGAGGGCGTTGTTCTGCTTGACGTAGGGAATGTAGACCGAGCGGTTGTCGGGCGAAGGAAGGACGCAGTGGGCCTCCTTGCGGCCCTCGTCGAGGCCATGCACCCGCTTTCCTGGGAGGCCGGCGGCGTCGAGCGGATAGACGTCCACAGTCCCCGAGCCGTAATCGCAGCCGAGCAGGAACCGTCCCGCCCGGTCGGTCGAGAGATAGGCATAGCCGCGATCGAGCGTGACCGGCTTCGGCTCCTGCGGCAGGCCCGCCTCGTCGAGCGGCACGACGGCCGCATTGTGGCGATGCTCGCCATGGCCACCAGACACGTACAGCACAGGACGCGTCGCGTGAACGGCGATCGTGCTTCCCGGGAAGCCGAGGTTCACCGTGCGTGCCATCGAGAGTTCAACGCCGTCTTGTGACGGCTTGGCCCGCACCACGAGCAGCCGCTGCCGTGATCCGCTCGGCGCGTAGAGCGTAAAGCCTCCGTCAGCGTCGGCCCCGACTGCGACCTGCACCGCGCCCTGCCAGCCGACGGCGAGCATCCATCCGATCAGGAAACCAATCGGGAAACGCCATGCCGCAGAACATCGGTGCTCACACATGACCTCACTCCTTGAAATTAGGCAACCACCACGACGCCGTTGTCGAGTGCGCCGATGCCGTCGATCGTGATCGCGACGTGATCTCCGGCGGCGAGCGTGAACGTCTCGTCAGGAACGACTCCCGTGCCCGTGAGCAGAACGACGCCGTGCGGAAACGACTGAGATCGCCAGAGGTAGCCGGCCAGCTCGTCAAACGATCGCTTGATCTGGTCGATCCCGGTCCGCCCGGAAAACACCTCGCGGCCCCCGCGGTCGATCCTGATCGAGACCGTCCAGCCGCGGGCCTCCGCTTCGCTGCAGCCGAGCACGATCCAGGGCCCGAGGCCACAGGAGCGGTCGTAGACCTTCGCCTGCGGCAGGTAGAGAAGGTTCTCTCCCTCGATGTCGCGGGAGCTCATGTCGTTGCCGATCGTGAAGCCGACAATGTCGCCCCGCGAGTTCATCACGACCGCGAGTTCAGGCTCGGGCACGTTCCAACGCGCGTCGGCCCGGATACCGACGCCGTCGCCGGGGCCGACCACCTTTTCGGCCACCGCCTTGAAGAAGATCTCCGGCCGTGGGGCGTCGTAGACGCGGTCGTAGGCGGTGGCGCTGAAGTCGGATTCCTCCATCCGCGCTTTCTTGCTCCGGAGGTAGGTGACGCCGGCCGCCCATACCTCCTGTCGCTCCACGGGCGGCAGGAGAACGACGTCGGCGAGCGGCAGTGGAGCGGCTGCCGCAGCCCGTGCTTCCCGCACCATGCCGACCGGGTCGGCCGCATCGAGCACGGCCGCGAGCGAGGTGATCCCCGCGGTCGCGAGATCGACCACGCCCGCCTCGGTCACCGCCCCGATGCAAACTGGTCGATCGTCACCGCGACGATGAAACCGGCAGACCCGCTCACGGCTCGATCCACTCATCGATAGTTGCTCCTGCTTGACCACACCCGCGTCAGGCCCCATAGTCGCGGCCATGACGCAGGGAGCGGGCGAAACCATGCGACCAACCAGCACCCGCGGGATCGTGGTGGTGTTCGCCGTCACGCTCGCGGTGCTGCAGTATATCGATCGCGTGGCCATTTCTCAGGCCGCTCCGCTCGTGATGAGGGACCTCTCGCTCACGAAGGAGCAGATGAGCTGGGTCTTCTCCGCCTTCACGCTTGCCTACGCCCTCTTCGAGATTCCCGGCGGCTACCTCGGCGACTGGATCGGCCCGCGGAAGGTGCTCCTGCGGATCGTGCTCTGGTGGAGCTTCTTCACCGCCGCCACCGGGTGGGCCTGGAACCTCACCTCGCTCATGGTCACGCGGTTTCTCTTCGGCGCCGGCGAGGCGGGCTGCTTCCCGAATCTCACGAAGGCCTTCAACCGCTGGCTGCCCGCCGCGGAGCGGTCACGGGCGCAGGGCATCATGTGGATGAGCGCCCGTTGGGGGGGCGCGGTCACGCCGCTGTTGGTCTACTTCTGCCTCACGGCGATGGACTGGCGGCAGGCTTTCCTCGTCTTCGGGCTGGCTGGTGTCGCCTGGGCGGTCGTCTTCGCCTGGTGGTATCGCGACGACCCGCGGACGCACCCGGGCGTGAACGCCGCCGAGGCCGCCCTCCTCCCGCCGCCCCCGCCCCCCGGCGGCGACCACCGCCACGTGCCCTGGCGGCGGATGGCGACCTCGCGGACGGTCTGGTGCCTCTGCGGCCAGTATGCCGCGATGAGCTACGCCTGGTACTTCTTCGTGACCTGGTTTCCGACCTACCTGCTCGAGGTCTGGGAGTTCGACCTCAAGGCGAGCGCCGCGCTTGCCGGCCTGCCGCTCTTTCTCGGCGGCTTCGGCTCGCTCGTGGCGGGCTGGCTCACGCCCCCCCTGGCCCGAAGGATCGGGATCGGCCGCGCGCGGCGGTGGATCGGGGCCGGTGCGATGACGGCGGCCGCGGGCCTTCTCGTGGCCTCCACGCTCGCGACGAATCCCTACGGCGCGGTAGTGCTCATCGCGCTCGTCAGCTTCGCCATTGATCTCACGATGCCCGGCTCCTGGACCACCTGCATGGACATCGGCGGAAGGGCCACCGGCACGCTCGGCGGCATGATGAACATGATGGGGCAACTCGGCGGCTTCGTCTCGCCGATCGTGCTCGGCCTCATCGTGGGCCGCACCGGCAACTGGCCGCTCACGTTCCACGTGACGGCGGTCGTCTGCCTCGCGGGCGCCGCCTGCTGGCTCTTCATCGATCCCACCACACCCCTGGACTCCGAGCAGCATCATGACGGCTGACCCTCTCCGCGGTTTCAACCCGTTCGCCCCAGACGACGCAGCGGTCTACGAGATCCGCACCGCGGCCGACGGGCCCGCAGGCAGCCTGCCGCTCACCGATGAACTCCTGCGGGAGAGCCCCAGCGGCGATCTCTTCGGCCTCTCGCAGAACGTCGGCATGGGATGGTCCGCCGCCGCGGCCGCCGACCGGCAGGTGCTCATCCTCTCGACGCAGGGGGGCGTGCGGGCTCCCGACGGCTCTCCCATCGCGCTCGGCTACCACACCGGCCACTGGGAGATCGGCCTGCTCGTGCAGGCGGCTGCCGAGGAACTGCGGCGGCTCGGCACGATCCCCTTCGCCGGCTTCTGCTCCGACCCATGCGACGGCCGCACGCAGGGCACGGCCGGCATGTTCGACAGCCTGCCGTATCGCAACGACGCGGCGGTCGTGCTCCGCCGGCTCGCCCGGTCGCTCCCCCTGCGGGCGGGCGTCGTGGGCATCGCCACCTGCGACAAGGGGCTCCCCGCGATGCTGATGGCCGTGGCGGGCCTCGGCGACCTGCCCGGGATCGTCGTGCCGGGGGGCGTCACGCTCCCGCCGAAGCAGGGCGAAGACGCCGGCACGATCCAGACGATCGGCGCCCGCTACTCGCATGGCCTCATCACGCTCGAGGAGGCGGCCGATCTCGGCTGCCGCGCCTGCGCCTCGCCCGGCGGCGGCTGCCAGTTTCTCGGCACGGCAGCGACGGCGCAGGTGGTGGCCGAGGCGGTCGGCCTCACGCTCCCCCATGCCGCTCTCGCCCCGAGCGGGCAGCCCGTCTGGCGGGATCTCGCGGTGCGGTCGGCGCGGGCGGTCGTTTCGCTCGCCGCCGCCGGCGCGACCACCCGCGACATCCTCACGCCCGCGAGCATCGCCAACGCGATGACCGTGCACGCGGCCTTTGGCGGCTCGACGAACCTGCTCATGCATCTGCCCGCGATCGCGCATGCCGCGGGCCTTCCGCAGCCCTCGGTGGACGACTGGATCGCGATCAACCGCCGCACGCCGCGGCTCGTGAGCGTGCTGCCCAATGGGCCCGTGCACCATCCGACTGTCCGCGTGTTTCTCGCGGGGGGCGTGCCGGAGGTGATGCTTCATCTCGACCGGCTCGGCCTGCTCGACACGACCGTACGGACGGTTTCCGGCGGCCCGCTCTCCGAACAGCTCGCCTGGTGGGAGGCGAGCGAGCGGCGGACACGGTTCCGCGACATCCTCCGCGCCGCCGACGGCGTCGATCCCGACGACGTGATCCTGCCACCGGCCGCCGCCGCATCCCGCGGCCTCGCTGGAACGATGGCTTTCCTGCGGGGGTCGCTCGCGCCCAATGGCGCGATCGTGAAGGCGACAGCAATCGATCGACGGGCCTTCGGCCCCGATGGCGTCTACCGCCACACCGGGCCGGCCCGCGTGTTCACAAGCGAGCACGCGGCCATGGCCGCGATCAAGCGGGGAGAAATCCGGGAGGGCGACGTGCTCGTGCTCGCCGGGATCGGCCCGATGGGCACCGGCATGGAGGAGACGTACCAGGTGACCGGCGCCCTCAAGCAGTTGCCGATCGCCAGGAGCGTGGCCGTGATCACCGACGCCCGGTTCTCCGGCGTCTCGACGGGCGCGTGCATCGGCCACGTGAGCCCCGAGGCGCTCGCGGGCGGTCCGCTCGGCAAGCTCGTGGAGGGAGACGTGATCGCAATCGAGATCGACACGCGAACCGCAACCGGCTCGGTCGACCTCGCGGCCCACGGCAACACGACCTTCACGCCAGCCGAGGCCGCGGCGGAACTCGCCCGCCGCTCCTCGAGGCCCGACCTCGCGGCCGACCCGCGGCTGCCTGCCGACACGCGGCTCTGGGCGATGCTCCAAGAGGCCAGCGGCGGCGTCTGGGCCGGCTGTGTGCACGACGAGAAAAAAATCGCCGCCCGGCTCTGCCGCTGAAGTGTGCCGCTGACGTGGCGGGCGTTCAAACCTCGCAAGCTTTGCTTGTAGGTGCAGACTGTCAGTCTGCACCTCGTGCCACCACGCACCCCGCAGAGTGCCACTCTGCGGC
>JBIIOJ010000340.1:0-3516 GCA_044337015.1 Pirellulales bacterium | reverse complement strand
GCTACGCCGTCTCGGGCACACGGGCAGCCCCGAACCGTCAAACGTGGAACCATGGGAATCACACAGGCACTCAGATGCTGAACGCCCTGGGGGGAGCGTGGTCGAGGGGGGGCCGAAAATTGAGGAGCATCAGGTGTATCCTCACCGTAGCGACGATGAGTCCGCTCCACCGGCGGCAATGCGGTCTCCTGCATGGAACGCTGGATCAGGCCCCGTTCACTACCGAAGTCGGAGTTCGGCCGCGAGGAGGGTGTTGGAGAGGAGCATCGCCACCGTGAGCGGGCCCACGCCGCCCGGGACGGGCGTGATCCAGCCGGCGACCTCACGGACGGCGTCGAAATCGACGTCGCCCACGAGGCGGCTTTCTCCCGAGGCCGACGTCACCCTGTTGATCCCGACGTCGATCACGGCCGCTCCTGGCTTCACCATGTCGGCCGTGACGAGGCCCGGGCGGCCGACGGCCGAGACGAGGATGTCGGCCCTTCGCGCATGTTCCGCGAGGTCGGACGATCGACTGTGGCAGATCGTCACCGTGGCGTCGCCGCCGGCTCCGCGGCCAGAGAGCAGCAGGGCGAGAGGCCTTCCCACGATGTCGCTGCGGCCGATGACCACGGCGTTTCTGCCGGCCGTCTCGATCCCGGCGTCGATGAGCATCCGCTGGACGCCAGCCGCCGTGCAGGGGATGAATCGGGGCCGGCCCTGCGACAAAAGCCCGGCGTTGACCGGATGGAAACCGTCCACGTCGCGGTCGGGAGGCACCGCGTCGAGGACGGCGACGGCATCGACGCGTGGTGGCAGCGGCAGTTGCACGAGGATCCCGTCGACAGGCCCCTGCTCGTCCCGCGCGAGCTCCTCGACGAGTTCCACGAGTTCGTGAGTCTCGACACGTCCGTGCCGCTCGACGAGGAGCGAATCGATGCCGACACGTTCCGCGGCTCGCCGCTTCGCAGCGACGTAGGAGGCGCTTGCCGCGAGGTCGCCGACGAGCACGACCGCGAGCCGGGGCCGACGTCCGACCATCTCGCTGAACGTCGAGACCTCGGCCCGGAGGTTCTCCTCGATCCGGGCGGCGAGAAGTTTTCCGTCGAGCAGCTTTGCGGTCATGGCCTGTCTCCCCCAGCCCACTCTCGCCACCGCCGCTCGATACCTGCGTGTTCGGCGTCGCCCTCGTGGAACACGAATCGATACCGCAGCCGCAGCGTTCCACCGTCGGGGATCGTGTGGCTGCCGGAGCCGCGAGGTTCGCCTGCGAAGTCGTGCAGCCCGAACGGATTCGCGGCGAAGAGGCCGTAGCCGCGGGCGTGCCACCGCGTGGGGTGCCGCAGGTTGCCAGGGTGGTCGAAGACGGCGATCCCCACCGGCTTCCCGTCGATCGTGCCCGAGTAGTCGACCCACCGGGCGGGCCTCCCCCAGGCCGTGGCGTTGCGTTCCCCCTCCGAGTTGACCACGGTCCCCGCGGCCCCCCTCGATCCGTCCAGGTCCTCGAGTTGGAGCGCGTGGTGCACCCGGATCGCCATCATGCCCTCCTTCGTGTCGCCGAGGACGACCTCGCCATGGTCGGCCCGCAGCGTGATGTCGTAGTCGATGCCCCGGGCGGACGAGCCCGCCGCCCCCGGGGCACCCTCGGCCCAGAATCGAATCCGCCGCGCGTCGGTCATCACGATCGTTCCGTCGGGCCGCCGCCATTCGTTTCGCGACTCGATCGTGCCGTCCGGCTCGGAAATCTCGATCGCCGTCTGCCTCACCTCCGGCAGCCGCCCCGCCTTGTCGGGCTTGTGGGCCCAGAAGTCGACGCCGTTGATGTCACCGTGCATGAACCAGAGCGATTCGTGGTGGGGATGGTCGTGCGGCTCGTCCGGAATGCCCTTCACGATCGGCCACGACCGCGTCATCGGCACGCCGCCCGGGCCGATGATCGGAAACAGGATCGGCTTCGCGTGCCCGGTGAACACGTGCTCCGTGAACGGCTTGCCGCCGAGTCGCACGACGACTCGGTCGGGCCGTCGCTGGAAGGAGATCCGGGTGGGGTTCGGCGACTCGGCGACGTTCAGGAAAGCGGCGAGCAGGCCCGCGGCGACGAGGGCCGAAAGAATTCTCCATGCCGTGGAGCGTTCGTTCACTATGCATCTCCGCCCGACTCGATCGACACCTGGAGACGACCCTGATGGAGGACCTCCTCGAGCAGCCGTGTCTCGTCGTTCGTACGGTTGCCACGGGTCTTCTCCTCGAGCATCGCGATCGTGTCGATGAAGTGCCGGGCCGTCGGGAGATTCTTGTGGGACTTGCCGGTGATCGGGTTAGGAATGCGGCCGAGCGCCATGAGCGCCTGCGTGAAGAGCGTGTGCACCAGGAACTCGAGCGTGGCCGGCGGGGGCGGCCGGTCCGTCGCATCGTCGTCCGGAGGCGGTTCGTCGACCATTCAAACCTCCGCGACCCAGGCGCTCCCGGCATGACGCTCCACCGCCGCGGCGACGAGGCCGGCGAAGAGCGGGTGGGCCTTCGTCGGCTTGCTCTTGAACTCGGGATGGAACTGGACCGCGACGAACCACGGATGATCGGCCATCTCCACGATCTCCACGAGCGAGCCGTCGGGGCTCGTGCCGGCTATCACGAGACCGGCTGCTTCGAGCTGTTGCCGGTAGCGGCTGTTGAACTCGTAACGGTGACGATGCCGCTCCGAGATGGTCGTGCGGCCGTAGGCGGCGGCCGACCTCGTGCCCTCGGCCAGCACGCACGGCTGGGCTCCCAGCCGCATCGTTCCCCCCTTGTCGACGACCCCCTTCTGCTCCTCCAGGAGGCAGATCACGGGATGCGGCGTGGAGCGGTCGAACTCGGTGGAATGTGCCCTGTCGAGGCCGGCGAGGTGCCGTGCGGCCTCGATCACGGCGCACTGCATTCCGAGACAGATGCCCAGGAACGGCAGCCTTCGTTCCCTTGCGAACTTGATCGCCTCGACCTTTCCCTCGATGCCGCGTTCACCGAATCCACCCGGCACGACGAGCCCGTCGAAGCCCGCGAGGAGCCGCTCCGCGCCCTCGCGCTCGATGTCCTCGGCCCGGATCGGCTGGACCCTGATCTGCGCCCGCTGGTCGATGCCGCCGTGGTCGATCGCCTCGTAGATGCTCTTGTAGGCGTCGCGATGGTCGGCGTACTTGCCGACGACGGCGATGGAGACCTCGTGTTCCGGGTTGCGGAGACGATGGAGAAGGTCCCGCCATTCCTCGAGGTCGGCGGGCGGAGCCTTGATGCCGAACCGCCGCAGGACGAGCTCGTCGATCCGGTTCGCCTGGAGCGACAGCGGCACCTCGTAGATCGAGAAATCCTTGTCACGCTCCTCGATGACGCAGTCGAGCGGCACGTTGCAAAAGAGCGCGATCTTCTCCCGGTCCGAGACGTCGAGGGCCCGCTCGGTGCGGCAGACGAGGATGTCGGGTTGGATGCCGATCTGGCGGAGGATTCCGACCGAGTGCTGGGTCGGCTTGGTCTTCAATTCCCCGGCGGCCTTCAGGTAGGGCA
>JBIIOJ010000080.1:0-12055 GCA_044337015.1 Pirellulales bacterium | reverse complement strand
ATGTAGATGACGTCCTCGGCGATGCTCGTGGCCATGTCGGCCAGCCGCTCGATGTGCTTCGACACGGAGTTGATCCGGAGAAGGCTCTCCACCCGTTCAGGGCTCGACTTGATCCCCCGCAGGATCTTCTGCCGGATCTGCATCCGGGCCTCGTCGACCGCGTCGTCCTCTTCGCGGACCTGCCTGGCCAGAGCTGGGTCGGCGTTCACCACCGCGTCGAGGCACTGCTTCACCATCTCCTGGGTGAGCGTCGCCATCGTGCGAATCTCCGGCGGCAGGTCGACGGGCTCGGCCCGGGCGAGCTGGGCGACCCGCTTGGCGATGTTGCGGGCGAGGTCCCCCATCCGCTCGAGGTCGTTGTTGATCTTCAGCACCGCCACCACGAACCGCAGGTCCGCCGCCACGGGCTGATACAGGGCGAGGATCTTGAGGCACTCCTCCTCGACCTCGACCTCCATCCGGTCGATATCCTCGTCGCTCGCCATGACCCGCTGGGCGAGCGACGTGTCCTTGTTGATGAGCGCCGTGATCGCCTTCGAAATCGCCTCCTCGACGAGCGTGCCGACCCGCAGGATCTTCTCCTTGAGCCCCTCGATCTGGCGTTCGATGTGTTTGGTCATCGTGTCCGTCCGTCGTTCAGCCGAACCTGCCCGTGACGTAGGCCTCCGTCTCGCGGAGGATCGGCTTCGTGAAGATCTCGGTCGTCGGGCCGTACTCGATGAGTCGCCCGAGGTACATGAAGGCCGTGTAGTCGCTCGTGCGGCTCGCCTGCTGCATGTTGTGGGTCACGATGAGCACGGAGTAACGGCCCCGCAGCTCCTGGATGAGGTCCTCGATCTTGCCGGTGGCGATCGGGTCGAGCGCGCTGCAGGGCTCGTCGAGCAGGAGCACCTCCGGCTCGGCGGCGATCGCCCGCGCGATGCAGAGCCGCTGCTGCTGCCCGCCTGAGAGCCCGAGGCCGCTCTCCGTGAGCCTGTCCTTCACCTCGTCCCAGAGGGCCGCTCCCCGCAGGCTTTTCTCGCAGACCTCGTCGAGCACGCCCCGGTTGGTCTCGCCGTCGATCCGCAGGGCGTAGACGACGTTCTCGTAGATGCTCATCGGGAACGGGTTCGGCTTCTGGAAAACCATGCCCATCCGCTTCCGCAGCTCGATGACATCGGTTCGCGGGTCGTAGATCGAGTCGCCGCTGAGACGCATGTCGCCGACGATGCGGACGTTCTGAACAAGATCGTTCAAGCGGTTCACGCTCCGCAGGAGCGTCGACTTGCCGCAGCCGCTCGGCCCGACGAGCGCCGTCACCTTCGACTGCGGAATCGGCATCGTGATGCCGTGCAACGCCTGCTTCTGGCCATACCAGAGGTTGAAGTGGTCGATCTCGAGCACCGGCGTCTCGCGGCCGACCTGGGCGTGGACCTCCGACGGCACGTCGATGCCGGCGGCCACCGCCACGAGACGGTCGGACACCGCCGGGCTCTCGGGGATGGATGGGGAGTCGATCGCGGAGTTCATGAGGTCCTCGTGCCAAAGCATACCGCAGCTGGGAACGTCCACCAGCATCCGGAGAGAGATTCGTGCATTTCAAAACTGCTGCGAGACGTAGCGGCGGCGGAGCCTCGCACGGATCCAGATCGCCGCCACGTTCAGGAGGGCGATGATCGTCACGAGCAGGAAGGTGATCGTGAACACCATCGGCTTGGCCGCCTGGGCGTTGGGGCTCTGGAAGCCGACGTCGTAGATGAGGTACGCCAGGTGCATGAACTCCCGCTCTGGATGGATGAACGGAAAAGTCCCGTCGATTGGAAGGTCGACCGCGAGTTTCTTGACGCCGACGAGCATGAGGGGTGCGACCTCGCCGGCGCCGCGGGCCATCGCGAGTATGAGCCCGGTCATGATGCCGGGCAGGGCCCGCGGCAGCACGATCCTGCGGATGGTCTGCCACTTTCCTGCGCCGCAGGCGTAGGAGCCCTCCCGCATCGAGTTGGGAACCGACGCGAGCGCTTCCTCCGTGGCGACGATCACGACCGGAAGCGTGAGGAGCGCGAGCGTGAGCGACGCCCAAAGGAGGCCGCCTGTGCCGAAGGTCGGCTGGTTGTCCGCGACGAGGCTGGCCTTGAAGAAGAGCTCGTCGATCCCGCCGCCGATGAGGTAGCAGAAGAAGCCGAGGCCGAAGGCGCCGTAGACGATGCTCGGCACGCCCGCGAGGTTGTTGATCGCGATCCGGACGGCGGTCATCACCGCCCCCCGCGATGCGTATTCCCGCAGGTAGAGCGCGGCGAGCACGCCGAAGGGTGCGACGAACACCGCCATGATGAGCGTCATGGCGACCGTTCCCCAGATGGCCGGGAACACGCCCCCGGCGCTGTTCGCCTCGCGAGGGTCGTCGGAGAGGAACTCGCCCCACCGCGATGCGTAGACGCCCAGTTTCCCGGGCAAGTCGAGCCGGTTCGGCTGCCATCCCCGCACGATGTTGGCGAGCGGGATCGACACGGTCTCGCCGGACGACGTCTCGAACTCGACGGCGTAGCGGTCGTTTTCCCGGCGAAGCTCGTCGGTGGCGGCGTCGAAGCGTTTCGTCTCGCGATCGGCCTCCTCGACGACCTTCCTCTCGCGGTCGATCGCGTCAAGGGAGCGGCCGCTCGTTCGGCCGGCGTCGAGATCGGCCTGGACGACCGCGAGCCTCGCGGCGCGGAGCCTGCGCTGGACGACGCCGCGATCGTGCCGATCGATCCGCCGGATCTCCGCCACCCGCTTCCGGACGGCCGGATGGATCCGCTCGTATTCCTTCCAGGTGGCGGCGGGGCCCTCGGCGATCGGCCGTCCGCCGTCGAGGAGCCGCCGCGGAGTGCCGTGGAACCGCCCCCCTTCCACACGCTCGACGGCCGTGACCCACTCAGGCAGCGTCGTCGCAACGATCGCGTCGTCGTCGAACCACTCGTAATGCTTCCCTGTGAGCTCGAAGTTGGCGACCCGGATGAGGCGGCGGGTGAGGAAGCGGCCGGCTCCACCGTCCGCCCTGACGCGTTCGCGACCGGCGACCTCGCCGAGCATCTTCCGTCCGTCGGCGAGCTCCGCGAGTTCGAGTGGCTGGGGCCAGAACGTCGATCCCCCGCGAACGACGATGAACCCGAGCAGGCCGGTGATCATGAGGAGCGCGACGGCGAGCGCCCCGCCGGTGAGCCAGACCCACGGCTCCCCGTGGGCCGAGAGGTTCGAGTAGGCGCTGCGAACCCGGCGGGATCGGGCCGGCACCGGGGCGGCGGAAGGGCGTTCAGAGCTCATGGGCCCTCCGGCGGAACCGCTGGCGGACGAACTCCGCGATCGTGTTGACGACGAAGGTGATCGCGAAGAGCGTGAGGGCGGCGAGGAACAGGATCCGGTAGTGGGCGGAACCCCTCGCCGCCTCCGGAAGCTCGGTGGCGATCGCGGCGGAGAGCGTCTGGAACCCGTTGAAGACGTTCCAGTCGATGAGCGGCTTGTTGCCCGCCGCCATGAGCACCACCATCGTCTCCCCGACGGCGCGGCCGAGACCGATCATCGCCGCCGAGAACAGCCCGCTCGCGGCGGCGGGCACGGTGACGCGGATGGCCGTCTGCCAGGGCGTGGCTCCGGCGCCGAGCGAGGCGCTCCGCAGGTGTTCCGGCACGCTCGAAAGGGCGTCGTCGGCCAGCGTGAATATGAGCGGGATGATCGCGAAGCCCATCCCGATGGCGACGATGAAGGCGTTGCGCTGCCCGTAGGTTCCGACGAGGCCGCCGCGGGCGTCGAGCCGCAGCGCGTCGATCATCACGCCCGCCGCCACTGCCAGCACGACCGTCGCCGCCACCCCCGCGGCGAACGTCGCCAGCGACACCATCGCCGCCTTCGACGTCGACCAGCCCTCGCTCGCTTGCCGTAGCGCCGGGGTGACGACCCGTCCCATGGCGATCATCACGGCGATGGCGGAAACGGGCAGGAGCATCACGACCCAGCCGCCCAGCCCGCTGCCTCCGTGACCGTCGAGCCAGGCCTGCACGTCGCCGGCGAAGAGCCACCGCTCCGCGGGCTTCGCGATCGCCCAGCCCGTCGCGACGCCGAGCGGGATCGCCGCGAGCAGCACGAGCGCGAACCTGAACACGGAGAAGCGTGTCCTCCAGGCCCGCGGCAGGAGCTGCCAGAGATGAGCGGCGAGCGCGATCGAAAGCGGCACCGTGAACAGCGACGCCCCGAACGCCATGAGCGAGCCCTCGACCGCCGGCGCGAGCACGAGGCCCGCGAAGAATCCGAGCACGACGCTTGGCAGGCTCGCCATCATCTCGATCATCGGCTTCACCTTCGCCTTCCACTTCGGCTGCATGAACTGGCTCGAGTAGATGGCCGCGAGAATGGCGATCGGGGCCGCGAAGAGCATCGAGTAGACGGTCGCCTTGATCGTGCCGAACACGAGCGGCACGAGCCCGTACTTTGGCTCGAACGACTCGTGGCCGGTGGTCTCCCAGGCGTGCACGGGCTCCGGGTACTGCTCGTACCAGATGCGGCCGAAGAGCGTGCCGAGGGTCACCTCCGGATAGCCGGCGTCGAACCGCCAGCCCGAGACGGCGTCGCCACGCGCGGCGAGAAGCGTGGTCTCGGGGAGCGAGATCGCAAGCGGACCGAGCGGTGGTGCGTTCGCCCCCTTGCCAACCTTCGTCGAGACGACCTCGGAACGTGTCGTGGAGTGCAGCAGCCGAAGTTCGCCCGAGGCGTGGGCTACGGCAAGGAGCCGCGACCGCGGCGAGGGAGCGATCGCCACGACGGCGTCGCCCTCCGACCTCGGGGCGACCGTCGGCGGATCGAACGACTTCGTACGGGTGAGCGTCGAGCCGTCCTCGGGCAGCGATTCCCCATCGCGGGCCGACCGCGTCGTGAACCAGACGTTCACGCCTCCGGCGTCGTCACCCACGGCGATCGCGGTTCCGCCGTAGAGCCTGGTGACCGCCGTGACCGTCCTCTCGCCGTCGGCCACGTCCACGGTCTCGAGCAGCCGCGGGGCGTCGATCGGCTTCGTGGAGTAGCGACGGGCCGTGCCGTCGACCGCGACGAGCAGGACCTGGTCTCCCAGTTCCGACACCCGCACGAATGCCGCCGGGGATTCCTTGCCATCTCCTGCCGGAATGAGCCCCACCACGCTCGTCGTGACGACCTCGTCGGTGAGAAAGTTGCGGCGGGAAGACATCGATGCGATCCGTGCGGCTCCGTCCTTCGCGAGCAGCGCCACGAGCGGGCCGGACGCGGTGAGGGTGAGGTCGCAGTCGACGATCGGCGACGGCGAGGTGGCGGCGTGCTTGGCACCCATCTCGACCACGAGCTTCACCGTCGCATACAGGTCGCCGGAGGCATGCACGATCACGTCGTTCTTCCAGGCCACCGCTCCGCCCGGCGGCAGGCGGCCGATCTCCGCCGGCACGTCGGAGGCCGCGAGGAAGGTCGACTCGAGTCCGAACCGGCCGGTGGCGTGGCTCCCGTCGTCGAAGCCGATCACGGCGTCCATGCCTCCCGGCGCGACGCGGATCGCCGACACGCCTGCCAGCCCCGTCTCCTCCGCCGACCGCCCGAGAATCCTCCCCCCTGTCTTGACCGAGAAGACCTCGATGCCGCCGTCGCTCTTCACGGCGAGGGCGATCCTCCCCGACTCGTCCATGCCGAGGTGGGCGAGCCTTCCGGGAGCGACGGACTCGCCCTTGCGGGCGACCGTCGTCACGGGCTCGATCCACGGCCGCTGGAAGAGCGGCAGTGCGACAGCGAGAAGGAACACGCAGACGAGCAGCACCGCCACGATCGTGCCGATGCCGCCGGCCGTGATCACGAAACGGGCAACGAGGTCGCCTGCGCGAACCCAAGGGTGTGTCGTGCGTCGGCGGGTCCGGCCCGTGAAGGTTCCCGGAGCATTCATGCGCGGCCTCCAAGCCCCGTCAGGGTACCCGTCCGGAAAATGCCGTCGAACGGGATGCGTCCGCCGCGGCGATTTCGCCTTCCTGCCCCGGGCTTGCCTCCCCGCTACTCGATGCCGACGCTCGCGAGCCCGCGCTTCGCAATCGGTGGCGTGATCGGCAGGTAGCCGTCTTTCTTGACGTCGCCCTGGCCTTCGCCGCTCAGCACGTATCGCAGGAATTCCCGCCGTAGCGGATCAAGCTTCGAGCCCGGCTGGTAGTTGACGCTCAGGTAGAGGAAGCGGGCGAGGGGATACTCGCCGTTGTAGGCGAACTGCGGCTCCGGCTTCACGGGGGTGCCTCCCACGGGGGCGATGGCCACCGCCTTGACGTCGGCCGTGCGGTAACCGATTCCGCTGTAGCCGATGCCGAACTTGTCGCTCGCGACAGCCTGCACCACCGCCGAACTGCCGGGCTGCTCGGTCACGGTCGGCTTGAAGTCACCCTTGAAGAGCGCGTGCTCCTTGAAGTAGCCGTACGTGCCGCTCGTGGCGTTGCGGCCGTAGAGGCTGATCGGCTTGTCCTTCCACTCGCCCGTGAGGCCGAGGTCGCCCCAGGTGCGGATGTCCTTCGGATGTCCGCCCGCGCGGTTCTTCGAGAAGATCGCGTCGATCTGCTCCATCGAGAGGCTCTCGAGCGGATTGTCCTTGTGGACGAAGACGGCGAGCATGTCGATCGCCGTCGGCACGACGGTGGGCGGGTAGCCGTGGCGTCCCTTGAACGTATCGATCTCCGAGGGCTTCCAGTCACGGCTCATCGGGCCGAACGTAGACGTGCCTTCGGTGAGCGCCGGCGGGCCCGATGCCGACCCTTTTCCCTCGACCGCTTCGCGGACGCTCGGGTAGTGCTTCTTGAATCCCTCCGCCCAGAGCGCGACCAGGTTGTTCATCGTGTCCGACCCGACGCACTTGAGCGCTCCCGAGACCTCTCCGGCGGCGCGGGTATACGGCGGCAGCGAACCGACCGCGGCGTCGGGTTCCTTGCCGACCGCCGGACAACCAACCACGACCAACGAGACCACGGCAGCCACGACGCCGAGCGTGAGCGAAACAAAAGCGGACCGGGAGAAGAACGGCACGTCGACCTCCATGGTTTGAAACGGGATTTGCCCGGAGAGACTACCGGCGGCGAGTGAGAATTTCGTGAAGGCCTCCGGACCGTCCGGCCGGACGTCTGTTTGCGGAAAACAGGCCGCAAAAATGGCGACTCGACCAGTTTGGGGCGGGGAAGGGTAGACTCTGCTAGTGCCGGCGGGCCTCACAAGGCAGCCGACGGCCTTCAGATCCCCATCCAGTTCGAGGAGCGAGTGAGGCGTCGCAGCGGGCCGCGTTGGCCCGGGGCAGATGGCCTCCGATCAGTGACGCGGCAGGACGACCACAAGCTTCGGACGGACGGTTCGGCCCATGAACCGGCGAAATTGCCCGCGCCCGGGCCGATCGTGATGCCGTCGCTGCTGCTGTGCGACTTCGGCAATCTAGCGCTCGAGATCGAGCGGCTCGAGGAGGCCGGCGCCAGGGCCTTGCACCTCGACGTGATGGATGGCCGGTTCGTCCCGCAGTTGACCTACGGCCCGGTGGTCTGCGAGGCGGTCCGGCGTGCCGCGAGCGTCCCGATCGAGGTCCACCTCATGATCGAGGACCCGGCCAGGACGGTCGGCCACTACCTCGACCTCGGGGCGGACTGCATCACGGTGCACGTCGAGGCGGTCGACGACGTGGATTCGGTGCTCGCTGCCATCCGTCGCGGCGGCGCGGTCGCCCACCTCTCCCTCAACCCCTCCACGCCCCTCTCCCGGGTCGAGCCCCACCTCGGAAACTGCGACGGCGTGCTCGTGATGAGCGTCGAGCCCGGCTTCGGCGGTCAGGCGTTCCTGCCGGTCGCTCTCGAGAAGCTCTCGCGGCTCTCGGACATCCGCCGCAAAAGCGGCCTGCCGTTCCGCATCGGCGTCGACGGAGGCATCTCCGCGTCCACGATCGCGGCCGCGGCGAAGGCCGGCGCCGAACTGCTCGTCGCCGGCAGCGCCGTGATCCGCTCCGGCGACTACGAGGCCGCCATCCGAAACCTCGAACACCTCGCAAGGGAGGCGGCATGAGGCTCCTCCCCGACGCCGTTGAACGGCGCGCATTCGCTGCGGAACGGAAGCCGCGATCCCCGGGGAGCGACTCCGCTCGATGACAGATTTTCTGCTGCTGATCCGGTCTGGAAAGACCGCGTACGACCATGACGGCCGCATCAAGGGCACACTCGACATCCCCTTGAGCCCGGCGGGCATCGAGGAGGCCCGCGGCTTCGCCGATCGAGCCGTCGCGATGCTCGAATCGCATGCGACGGCCGATTCGTCCCCCGCGAAGCCCCTCAGGCGTCTTTTCGCCTCCCCGGCCCGATGCGCCGGCGAGACCGCGCAGATCGTGGGTCGGCGACTCGGCCTGAAGCCGCAGCCGTGCCGCGGTCTCGGGAATCTCGATCACGGACTCTGGCAGGGACTGCGGGTGGAGGAGATCGAGGAGCGGCAGCCGCGGCTCCATCGGCAGTGGCTGGAGAATCCCTGGTCGGTAGCGCCGCCCGAGGGGGAACTGCTCGACGAGTGCTGCGACCGCGTCGCCGAGGCGCTCGAGCGGATCGCCAGGAGGCACGTGGGGGGAGGCATCGCCATCGTGGCGCCGGAGCCGCTCGAGCGGGTCATACGCTGGGTGGTTGCCGGTGAACCACTCGGCGACCTGTGGCGACCCGTGGACGGGGACGAAGGCGTTCGTCTCCTCTCGCTGGGGAAGCAGTGGGCGATACGCCCCTATCCCGCGGGAGCCGCCGTCGGCGGGGAACTGGCGCTGCATCGATCCGGGAACACCGCGTAGACTGTCGGGCATGGAACCGATGCAGACAGCCCTGTCGGCGCCCATCGACGCCATCACGGAGAATCCTCCGTCATCGAAGAAGCAGCCGCCGGCGAAGCGGGGCGTGCCGGAGGGGCTCTGGCTGAAATGCGAGGGCTGTAGCGGCACGATCTACCGCAAGGATGCGGAGGCGATGCAAAACGTCTGTCCGCAGTGCGGCCACCACTGGTACGTGTCGGCCATCCAGCGGATCGCCCAACTGATGGACGAGGGCACGTTCGAGGAGTGGGACGCCTCGATCCGCCCGACCGACCCGCTCGGCTTCAAGGACCGAAAGGCCTACGCCGAGAGGATCGTCTCGGAACAAAAGCGGACGGGTCTGACCGACGCCGTGCTTACCGGCACGGGCATGATCCGCGCTAGGCGCGTCGCCTGCGGTGTGACCGACTCCTCCTTCATCATGGGAAGCATGGGGAGCGTGGTCGGCGAGCGACTCGCCCGGCTCACCGAGCGTGCCACGGCCCAGAAGCTGCCGCTGATCATCATCAGTGCCTCCGGCGGCGGCGCGAGGATGCACGAGGGGATCCTCTCGCTCATGCAGATGGCGAAGGTTTCGGCAGCCCTCGCGGCCCACTCGAAGGCCGGCGGGCTCTTCATCTCCGTGCTGACGAACCCGACCATGGGGGGCGTCGCGGCGAGCTTCGCGAGCCTCGGCGACCTCGTCTTCGCCGAGCCGCGGGCCTTGATCGGCTTCGCAGGGCCGCGGACGATCAAGGCCACGATCCGCATCGAACTGCCGAAGGGCTTCCAGACGAGCGAGTTCCTCCTCGAGCACGGTTTCATCGACCGCATCGTCCACCGCAAGGATCTCAAGAGCGAGATCGCCCGCGCCATCGACTACTGCGGTGGAAGAGTTTCCTAGAAGCGGCCCTGGAAGCCGGCGAAGCCGCCATGCACGATCGTGCTGCCGGAAGCGTCCGGGGGTGAGGCAGAGGGATCGTCGGGCGACAACGCCCACGATGGTGATGCCTGCGCGATCTCGTTGACGCCGACGAGCCGGTAGCCGATCCAGAGGCTCCAGCGGGTCGTCACGTCCCACGCGATCGAGGCGTCGACGCTGCCGAGCCAGGAGAAAACGCCGTCCGTCGTGTGGAAGCTCGTCGTTTCGCCTCCCGTGGTAACCGTGGTCGTGTCGGTCACCGAGTTGCCGGCGAGCATGATCTTGGGCACGGCCGAGAGACGGACCGAGGGCGTGAGGTGCCAGTCGAGCTTCCCGCCGAGCTGACCGCCGAAGAGGTTGTTGTTCACGTTCGTGGAGGCGTCGATCGTTTCCGCCGCCCCGGGGGTATCTTCGAGCGAGAGTACGTCCTGGAGCTGGAAGAACCGAAAGCCGGCGAGCCCCACGAGCGTGAATCGCCGGTCTTCGCGGCCGTTGAACTCCGGCCGGCCGCCCGGGGCGACGAGCCAGTTGATCTCGGCATCGTTCACCATGTCGTTTCGCGAGAGGATCGTGTCGGCCACCGGCGAGGCCGGGGACGAAGTGATGCCGTAGACGCCCCAGTAGATCGCCTCCACGCCGTGCTGCTGCTGCTCGCCGAACCAGCGGCCCGCGAAGAGTTCGACCCCTCCCGGCCAGCTCGCGGCAGGTTCGCCCTGCGGGAGCGATCGGGTCATCACGAGGCCGCTCGCTCCCGCGAACCAGGGCTCGGGGCAGTGGCGGCCTCGCGGGAAGTCTCCGGCCGCGGCGGCGTGGCAGGCCATCGCCGCGAGCGTCGCGACGAGGAAGGGGCTCGAGGTGCGTTGTGCATTCGGGAACGGCATCCCGGGAGGGTCCCGAAAGGCCGCCGGCCGGGTCAAGGCCGTTTTCCGGCGGTCCACCGGTACACTTGCGGCGGTTCTCGAATCATTTTTTGGAGCAGGAATTCCCCCGTGTGCAGCGCGAAACCGCCCCGGTCGTGCCCCCCCCGGGATGCCATGCTCGCGTGGCTCGCCGCCCGCCAGAACCACGAGCGCACGCCGCCGTCGGGCCCCCAGTCGGCGGCCTACGGGCTCGGCCGCACCCGCACGTTGCTCGAGATGGTGGGGTCGCCCCACGAGAAGCTGCGGGTTGTCCACGTGGCGGGCACGAAGGGCAAGGGTTCGACCGTCGCGATGATCTCCGCGATCCTCGGCGAGTCGGGGCTGCGTGTCGGCCGCTACATGTCGCCCCATGTGCACTCGATCGAGGAGCGAATCTGCATCGACGGCCGCCCGATCGGCCCGCGCGAGCTCGACGCCGCCTTCCGCATCGTCGCCCCCGCCGTCGATCGGCTCGACGCGCGGGCGCGGGACCGCGGTGGCCGCGGACCGACGTGGTTCGAGGCGGTGACCGCGATTGCAATGCTCGCGTTCGCTCGCGGGGAGGTCGACATCGCCGTGCTTGAAACCGGCCTCGGAGGCCGGCTCGACGCCACGAATGTTTCGCACCCGCTCGTCTCGGTGATCACGAGCATCAGCCTCGACCACATGCGGCAGCTCGGCCGGACCGTCACGGCGATCGCGGGCGAGAAGGCCGGCATCATCAAGCGGGGCTGCCCGGTCGTGAGCGGAGCGACGAGCCCGCCCGCCGCCCGGGTGATCGCGGCGACCGCGGCGCGGAGGCATGCGAGGCTGTTTCGGTTGGGGCACGACTTCCTGGCGCGGTACGCTCCCGCCGCCGCATCCGGCGGTCTGCTGGAGCCCGGGAGCTTCGAGTTCGAGGCGATGGCATCGGAGCTGGAGAACCCGCGCGGCCCGGGGGCCATCGAGCGGTACCGCATCGGGATGCGGGGGAGCCACCAGGCCGTCAACGCCGCCCTTGCCGTGGCCGCGGTGCGGTTGCTTTCTCGCCACCGGATCTCGGTCGGCGATGCCGCGATCCGCCGGGGACTCGCGTCGGTGACGCTCCCCGCGAGAGTCGAACTCGTCGATGGACGGCCGCCGATCGTGATCGATGCCGCCCACAACGTCGCCTCGATGGAGTCCCTCGTCGAGACGATCCGTCCGGCCGTCGCCGTCCGGCCGGCTTCGGTGCTCGTGTTCGCCGCGAGCACCGACAAGCAGATTGCCCGAATGCTCGCGAAGGCCACGGGCGTGTTCCGTCACCTCGTGCTCACCCGTTATCGCACGAATCCACGAGCGGCCACGCTGGAAAAGCTCGCGGCGGCGGCGAAACGGGCCGGGTTCCATGCCCCGAGGATCGCCGAGGGACCGAACGAGGCGATGGCCCTCGCCCGAAAACTCGCCGGGCCCCGCGGGCTC
>JBIIOJ010000079.1:0-12115 GCA_044337015.1 Pirellulales bacterium | reverse complement strand
TGTCTCGAGGCCGTGTGCGTTCGCCCAGTCGAAGGCCCGCACGAGGTTGGGCGAGTTGCCGCTGACGCTCGCGGCGATGAGCAGGTCGCCACGGCGGGCGTAGTTTTCCAGCTGCCTCACGAACACATCGTCATAGCTGTAGTCGTTGCCGAGGGCCGTGATCCAGGAAACGTTGTCCGTCAACGAGAGCACCCGCATCCGCCGGGGCAGCTTGTCGGACGAGCCCTTGCCGAGGTCGGTCGCGAAGTGGGAGGCGTTGGCCGCGCTGCCGCCGTTGCCGACCGCGAAGATCTGCCCGTCGCGCAGCCACACCTCGCGGACGCTCCGTGCAACCCGCTCGATCTCGGCGACGGGCACGCTGTCGAGGGCGGCATGCTGACGGGCGATGTAGTTCTCGAGCCAGGCTTGCATGGGTTGCTCACGGCGAAAAGGGTCACGATTCGGAGAGGCGTCGGGCCGCCAGGGCGACCGCCCCGACGGTCACTGCATCTTCGCGCAGCTCCGCGAGGGCCACAAGTGGGCCCGGCCCGAAGGCATCCATGACGAACCGCGGCAGGTGGCGGGCGACCGCCTCGCGAAGCGGTTCGCCGACCAGCGAGAGCCCGCCCCCGAGCACGATCATCTCGGGGTGAAAGAGGTGCGTGACGTGCGACAGTGCGAACCCGAGGTTCTCCGCAAAGCCCTCGAGGATCCGCTTCGCCCCCTCGTCGCCGGCCGCGATCGCCTCGGCGAGGTGGCGGGCTTCCGGACCGGGGCCGGAAGCCACGAGACGGGCGAGCGGGCCGTCGGTTGCTTCGGCGACGGCGGCGCGGATGCTGCGGTCGACGCTCCAGCCGGAGCAGCAGTCCTCGACCGTGCGGCCCTCTCGATCGAGCCGCAGGTGGCCGATCTCCGCCTCGCCGGGAGTGAAGCCGTGGTAGATCCTGCCATTGCAGACGAGACCGCCGCCGACGCCGCTGCCCAAGGTGACATAGAAGACCGGGCTACGGCGGCGGCCCGCCCCGTGGATTGCCTCGCCGAGCGCGGCGACATTGGCGTCGTTGTCGACGAAGACGGGCAGCCTCGCGATCTCGGCGAGCCACTCCCCGAGCGGGAAGCTGTTCCATCCCCCGACGTGATGTGATGTGACGATCCGGCCGGTGCGATGATCGACCGGCCCGCCGTAGCCCACGCCGACGGCGTCCGGCCGGCCCATCGTCACGAGCTGCGGCACCACCTCCGCGATCCGGGAGCGAATCCCCTCGGCGCCGCCCTCGCGATCGACTTCGAAACGCCGCCGCTCGACGATCTCGCCACCGGAGGTGCCGACGACGATCTGCAGCTTCGTGCCGCCGATCTCGATGCCAAGGAATCGGTCGCCGGAAGCCGGGGTGAAGGGAGGATGGTTTGGCATACGTCACCTCTTCGCGAGGAGACTTATAACCGGAATCCACAGAGTTCCACTCTGCGTACCACTCTGCGGCTACAAGGCGATCGCCTCACGCCCACTTCCGTTCGGGCCGCACGCGGAGTGAATTGGCCTCGTCGTCGCCGATGAATTCACGCTTGGACGGGTCGAACGCGAGCTTGCGTCCGAGGATCCAGGAGAGCGCGGCGGCGAAGCAGGCCGTGTGGGAGGAGAGCATCACGTCCTGATTGGTGATCGTGGGCTTCCGCGACTTCACGCAGTCGAAGAAGTTGCGGGCGTGGGTCTGGGCGTCGATGCCGCGGGTCTTCTTGACCTTTTCCGGCGGCGATGCCACACCGCCGCGGGTCACCTCGATCCCGTCGTCGCCGACCTCGACCGACCCCTCGCTCCCCTCGAACCGCACGGGGCAGAGGCCGAGCTTCGTGTTCCAGTTGGGCCCGCGATCGCCGAAGGGGTTTTTGACGAAGTCGAGCACGAGCTTCACGCCGTTGTCGTAGCGGCAGGAGATCCCCGTGGGGCCGGGTTCGTATTCCACCGGTGCCGAGCCGTCGGCCGCGTTGGCCCACTGGCACATGTCCACGGTGTGCGTGCCCCAGTCGAGCAGCCGTGCCCCCGACTCGAAGTCGAACTGGCTTCGCCACTTGCCGGCGACGTAGGCCGAGTTGTAGGGCCGCCACGGGCAGGGGCCGAGCCAGAGATTCCAGTCGCATTCCTCCCGAGGGGGCGTCGGCTCCGCCGGCAGCCACGCGTTGCCGATCTCCGGCTGGTAGACGGAGGCGAGGAGCGTCTGGACCTTGCCGAGCTGGCCGTCGCGGGCCATCTCGACCGCCGCCTGAAACTGCGGCACGCTCCGCCGCTGCGTGCCAGCCTGGAAGATGCGGCCCGTCCGCTTCATCGCCGCCGCGAGGCTCTCGACGTTCGCGATCGTGAGGCCGCATGGCTTCTCGCAGTAGACGTCCTTGCCCGCCTCTGCGGCGAGGATCGAGGCCGGCGTGTGCCAGCGGTCTCCCGTGGCCACGAGCACGGCGTCGATGTCCTTGCGAGCAAGCATCTCGCGCAGGTCGCGATAGACCGAGCAGTCGGCGTTGCCGTAGTGGGCATCGACGAGTTTCTTGCCCTCGTCGCGGCGACTCTTCTGCACGTCGGCGATCGCGACGCACTGGACGTCGGAGAGGCCGAGCATCGAGGTGAGCACGTACTTGCAGCGGGGTCCGAAGCCGATCACCCCGAGCGTGATCCGCTCGCCGGCGGCGGCGGTGCCGGCCTCGAGACCGAGGGCGCGGGCCCCGATGATCGTGGGCATGGCGATCGTGGGCACGGCCAGGGAGGCGGCGGCCGAACCGGCGATGAACGTTCGGCGGGTGACAGGGCGGGAGGGGCTGGTCACGGGAGAGGCTCCGGGCGTCCTTCAAACGTTCGGGTTTTTACGGGACAACATCGTACTGCATCCCCTTTTTGATTGATACCGGCCATTCGGCCCGTTTCGGGATATCCCCCGCGTGATTCGCGGCGGTCGACTAAATTTCTGATTGCAGTCGGTTCGTAAGATCTTCGAGGATTTAGCATGGCATTCGGCCCTGATTCGATCGTGACCACACGTCGTCGCCTCGCTCGCGGAATCGTGGTCGTGGCCGCGGCGTGCGGCATGAGCTTCGGGGCCGCGACGGCAGCGGACGTGACGATCGGCCTGGTCGTGAAGCAGGCGGGCGGTGAGAAGCCGCTCGATGCTTTGCAGGAGGCATGGCGGTCGCCGATCGGTGGCTGGGTCGTGGCGACCGCCCCGTTCGGAGTGAAGATCGCCGACAAACCGATCCTCGAGTTTCGCACGGCCGCGGAAAAAATCGCCGCCGAGTCGGAGAAGGGCGCGGGCGACGCCGCGGCCGACGAACTCGTCGAGAAGCTCGATGGTGATGCCACGGACGGCGGGAAGCGGTCGGCCGACCCGAAGGCATTCCGGTTCGATCGCCCCGCGTCGGCGGTCGTCTCGGTGGGCGAGGGAAAGCGATCGATCGCGCCTTTCGACATCAGCTTCGAGGTCGCCGAAGACGGCGTGCGGCCGTCGAACGACCCGCGGCTGCGGATCGACGCCGCCCGGCGACGGATCGATCTCATCTGCCATCCCGTTTCGATCCGCACGGTGACAACCGGAAATACAGCGATGGGCGGACGCACGGTGACAGCGCCGCTGGAAGTCGTCGTCGGCGGCAGGTCGCTGCTCGGCAACCTGCCCGCGGTGCTTGGCGAATATGAACGGCTCGCCGAACCGTGGCGAGAGTCCGCAGGAAAGGTCGAGCGGCCGGGCTTCTCGGAGCTCACGCTCTTCCTGCCGGCGACGGCCGATGGCGGGTTCTACGAGGTGGCCGGCAGGCGTTTCATGGTGGGGAGCGACGGAACGATCTCGCTCGATCCTGCGGCGAAGGCCGCCCATGTCGATGGACGGACGATCCTGCTGGATGCCACGGCTCCGGCAGTGGCATCCACGCGGCCGGTCGCGGTACAGGTGTGGAATCTCCCGGCTCCCGCGCGGATCACGGCGACGGGCGGAGGCGCGGCCGATCTCTCGGCCGGTTCGGCCGCGGCGGCAATCGCCGTTCCCGTCCAGGGGCCGGCGACGCTCTCGATCGACCGCCTTTCCGTCAAACTGCCCGCAGCGGGGCCCGAGTGGCCGCATGCAATCGTTCTCTGGGATGTCGCTGCGAATACGGCATGGAGCATCGAGTCGGCGGCCCTCTTGGCGAAGCCCGGCGGCGAGTGGCGCTGCCGGATCGTGAATCTCATCGGCAAGGGTTCGATCGGTCGCGAACTGGCGGTGCGAATCGAGCCGTCCGACGGAAGACCTCTGGCCGCCCGCGCTGCCCCTGTTGAGCCGACGATGCTCGCGGTCGATTCCGAGGGCGTCGGTACCGCGCGGCTGCCGAAGGGAAATGGGCTGCACCGCATCGTTGCTACCGGTAAAAGCCCGCTCGCCGGCCGCACGCTGGCGTACGCGTGGCTTGCCGAGAAGGCGCCCGCAGGCTCGCTCTCCCTCTTCACCGTGAACAACCGAGGGCTCGTTCGCCGCGGCGATAAGGTCGATCTGCTTTTTGCGGCCGGTGGTACGCGGCCGCTGCCGGAGATGCCGGTCGTCTTGCGGGGCATGGGGGTCGAAAAGGAAATCGGCCGGATCACCGGCCGCTCCGGTGGCATTCGGCTCGACACGACGCCGCTTGCGGCCGGCGACTACGAGGTGACCGCCGCCGTGTCCGGCGACGTGGCCGTCTACCCGCTTCGACTCCGCCTCGCGCAGCAGGAGCCGCGGAGCGACTACACGCTCTATTCGTACGTCTACGGCCCCGCGAAGCCGATGGGCGGCTCGCCGGTGAACGCCTACTACGGCGGCGGTGTCGCAGGCGATCCGGGGCTGGAGCCATTCCTCGGCGACGTGGACGCCGCGGCCGATCCGGTGCTCGGGGCCTATGCCTCGGCTCCGGCCGGGCCTGCCGCCGAGAAGTGCCGTCCGCTGCCGGCGGAGGAAGCATCGGTTTTGGCGGTTGCGTCGCTCGGCGGCACGAGCGTGCCGACGCCGCCGCAGATGCTCCACCACGAGGAGTGGAACCCCAAGCACACGCTCCCCGAAGAACTCGCGGAGATGCGGCGGCGGCTCGCCCTCTTCACGCAGCCGCGGGCCGACGTGGCGGGCTTCGCGGGCTACGCCCTCAACTGGTACGCCACGCTCACCGGCTACTGGGAGGAGTCGCCGCAGCTCGACGGCCACCAGGCCGCGCGGAACGCGGCGGCAGCGAAGTGGATCGGCGAAAAGGTGGAGAAGCGGATGGCCGAGGCCCGGTCGGCCGGGGCCAGCGAGAAGCAGATCGAAGCCATGAAGGGGCTTGCGAACCTCGAGGCGGCAAGCTCCGTGCTCCCTGCCGCCTACGCCGAGTGGCTCGCCGACGCACGTGCGATCCGGCCCGATCTCACCTCGCACACGGGCATCCCCGACTTCTGGCTCGGCAAAGGCAGCTCATTTCCCCCGGCGGCCTACACGACGCTCTCGCACCGCGACGCCGTCGATTACACCGACTACGGCATCGCGCCGTGGGGCAACTTCCGCGCGCCCGCGTTCCTCGGCATGGGCAACCAGGCCGGCCAGAAGACCCGCTGCTCGTACATGACGACGAGTCGCCACTCGCGGGTCGCGACCGCCTTCGGCGCGGCCGGCCGCGGGCTCGACGGCCTCTCGCTCACGCTCGCCGACGAATATCCGACCGGCGAGGACGCGGCGCTCCTCCAGATTTTGGAGCGATTCGGGCCGTTCTTCTCGGCGCTCGAGCCGATGCCGGACGTGGGCGTCTACTACAGCGGCTGGGCCGAGCAGGCGAGCGTGATCCTCCACGACCTGGCCCGCATGCGGCGGCCGGGCGTGCTCCTCTCGCAGTCGGACGTGCGGGCCGGGAAGCTCGCGGGATTGAAGGTGCTCGTGCTCGCTGCGATCGGGGAGGGCCAGCCGACCGACATCCTGAAAGCGTTCGAGAAGTTCGCTGCCGACGGCGGCGCGATCCTCAAGGACGGCAATACCGCCGCCAGCCTGCCGGGCCGGCCGCTGGGCTTCACGTACGACAAGACACAGGTGCACAACGGCTGGGGGCTCGCCTACCCCAACGGCGAGTGGGAGTTCGCGCACCTCTGGGACAACTTCAAGAAGACCCGCGAGGCGCCGCTCGTGGCTGCCTTCAACGCGGCGGCGGCGTCACCGGTCTCGACGCCGACGCCCGACGTCGTGGTCTCGCCCCTGGCGGGCTCCGAATCAATTCTCTGCTTTTCGATCAATCAGACGCTTGTGCCGCTCGAGGTGCAGGGGAAGTGGCGGCAGCATGCGGTGCTCCCTCGTACGAGCACGCTGCTCGTCGAGAAGGGATGGCACGTGCATGACCTGCTCGCCGGCAAGCCGGTCGCCGTCGCCGACACGCCCGAGGGCCGGGGCGTGCCGCTCGACTTCACGCGGTGCGAGGGGGCGATCCACCTGCTCACCCGCCGCGTGCCCGAGTCGCTCGCGATCCGCACGGAGCGGTCCGGCCCGCACTCGCTGAAGCTTGCCGCGTGGCTCGCCGACGCCAAGGCCTCGCCACTTCCCGATCCGCTCCCCTTCGAGGTGACGCTCCGCGACGAGGAGAAAAGAACGCTCTTTCATGCATTCGTGGCGGCCTCGCCCACGCTCGCGGTGGACGTGCCCGTGCCGGCGGCCGCGGCCAAGCTCGAACTGGTCGTTCGCGATCTCGTGCTCGGCTGCGAGGCGATCCAGCCGGTCGAGCCCGCCGCCGCGGCGACGATTCTCCCGGCGGACACTGGCGATCTCGTGGGGGGCAGTGACGCGATCGGCGAGTTCCTCGCCGGCCGCACTGGCCCCGTGACGATCCTGCTCGACGAGGGGCAGGAGACGCTTCGCCCGGCTGCGGAGGCGATGGCACAACTGCTCGCCTCGAAGGATCGCGCGTCGAAGGTCGTCGTGCTCGATCCGGCGAGGGTGCGGCCGCTTCCGCTGCGCTGGGTGCCCCGCGCCGACGACGAACTGGCCCGCGAGCTGGTCCGGTCGGGCGGGCTCGCCTGGAGGATCGGCCTTCGGGGGTTTCCAACGAAGGATGGGAAGGCCATCGACTTCGGCCACCCGGCGAGCGGCTACGACGAATACGGCCCGCGGCTCGTGTGCGACACCGACGTCGTGCTCTTCGGCCTCCCGGAGACCCATCGCGGAATCGCCGAACTCGCCCCGTACCTGCGGCGGCGGCCGACGGCGAACGTGCCGGCGGCGGAAGAGTTTTTCGTGGAGCGGCTCCGAAGCCCGTTCCAAGGTGGCCGCGACGGACTGCTCGTTGCCTGCCGCGATCCGGCCGGCGGCCTCGAGGCGGTGGAGCGGCTTGCATCGCTTGGCGGAAAGACCGCGGCGGCCGCGAAGCCCGGGGCGCCCGTCAGTCCCGCGTCGAAGCCCGTCGAGACCAAGGGCGGCCGGCCCGCGAAGCTCGACGAAATGGCCGCGCAGGCCGTCGACATGATCATCGGTCGCTTTGGCACGCGGGTTCTCGACGCCGCCTTCACGCCCGACGGTCGGATCTTCGTGACCGCCGACTCCTACGGCGACTCGTTCTTCGTGGTGGATGCCGCCGGCAAGGTCATGGCGTCAAAGCCGCTCGGCAACCGCTGCGGCAACATGGTCTGGTCGCAGGCGGGTGGAAAGCTGTCCGACGTCACCGCCGACGGATTCACCGTCACGTACGGCAGCCTGCCCTGCCGCTACGATCTCGCCCGCGGCTTCGTGAGCCACATTCCCGCGGGGACGACCGGATTCACCGGCCGCTTTAAGGTGCCGATCGCCGCCTCGACGGCGCTCGACGACGGCCCCCGCGGCCGCAGATTTGTGGGTGGTTCCCGTCGGATGCAGTGCCTCGACACGAAGTCTGGCAAGCTGCTTTGGACGTTCGACGACACGGCCCTGCGGACAGGGGAGCCCGACCTCCTCTACCTGCGGAGCACGTTTCCCCGCGCCGTCACGACCGATGGCCGGCAGCTGCTCGTGGCCGGCTTCGCCATCCAGCACGACACCTACGGCATCGGCAAGGCGGTCAATGCCTCGATCCTCGCCCTCGATGCCGCGACGGGGAAGCTGCTCTGGCAGCAGGACGGGGTCCTGCTCAACGATGGGAAGGTGATCCCGCTCGACGGGCGGTTTCTCGTGATCGACGACACGGGAACGGGCCGCGTCATCACGGCCGCCGACGGCCAGGTGAAGGCGACACTCGCCGCCGTGCAGGGCACCGACTGGATCCTGCCGGTGCCGGGCCGCGAGGAGATTCTCATCGTCGAGAACAATGCGTTCGACCGCGAGGGAAGGGCTGCCAGGGTCTACCTGCGGCCGTTCCAAGGTGGAGCCGATCGGCCTATCGCCGTCGCCGGCCGTATCACCGACGTCCACGTCGCGGCCGACGGCGGGTCGATCACGTGCGCGACGGAGCGGGGCGTGACGCAGCGGTTCGCCGCTGACGGTTCGCTCCTCTGGGAAGCGATCACGCCGACGGGCGGCATCGTGCGGCCAAGCGGTGACGGGAGCAGGCTCTTCGTGGGCTGCCGCGAGGGCGTGGCTCACATGCTCGATGCCAAGAGCGGGAAGCGACTCTGGTCGCTCGACTTCAATCCGTTCAACGTGACCAGCGGGGAGCGATTCATCGCCCAGACGAAGATCGGCGAGCTGCCTGCGGATGCGGGCCTGTCGCCGCCCGTCGATCCGCCCGAGCCGAGCTGGCTTGCGGCCTCGCCCGCTCCCGGCGTGACGTTCGGCAAGCCGCTCGTCGACCGCAAGGCGGCGGGCAAGGGAGAGAAGGTGTCGTTCCCGGTGGAGCGGGGCAAGACGTACCTGGTCGAACTGCTCGCCGCGTGCGAGGCCGCCGGCCGCACGCCGTTCACACGGCTCGAGATCGAGGTGGCGGGCGTACGGGCCGACGAAAAGGCGGGGCCTTTCCGCTGTTTGCTGCCGCTCGACGACAAGCCGGCCCGTCGGCGGGTGGCCTTCCGCGCCGAGCGGTCGGGCAGCGCCTCGCTCGTCGTGCGGGCTGTGGAGCCGGCGACGGTCGGCGATGGACGGGCCGCAAAAAAGACGTACGACAAGCCGGTGGCGAGCCAGGCCCGACACGCCGTCGACGACACGGTCGTGGCGGAGATGCGGTTCACCGGCCGCGACATCGTCTTCGACGGCGGACCGAAGTCGGGATCACGCCCGCTCGGTGATTTCGTCTGCACGGTGAAGCCCTGGACGGGGGGCAACTCCACGATCCGTCACGAGCCGTATCCCTGCCCCGCCGCGGCGGTCCGCATGGCGAACGGCCGGCTCGACGATCCCAACGCCGTCTGGACGAAGGAAGCACGAGCGGATGGCATCCTGAAGGCCGAGGCCCGCGTGAAGCTCGCGAAGCCGCAGACGGTGTCGGCCGTGGCGGTCTACGAGGACGCCTCCGGCCCGGTGCCGACCGGTGCTGCGGCCGTCGAGACGACCACGCCGCGGTTCGCGGTCTTCGCGAGGGAGGCGAAGACCGGCCGCTGGCGGCGGCTCGGTGTGAAGTTCGACAACGTCAACTTCGTGAACGTGTTCGCGGGGTCGGACGTGCCGGTGGACGAGATCCTCTACGTGTGGGCCAGCCGCGAGGAGACCACGATCGACGGCTTCGTACGGCCGACCGAGATCGAGATCTACGCGGGCGACGATCTCGAAGCGGTCCTCGATGAGCCGGTGGCGGAGGACGACCCTCTCGGACTGTGAGAATGGCAATCTCCGAAAGCCCTGTAGCAGCAGATTGGTAATCTGCTGTTCGGGCGGGTGCAGACTACCAGTCTGCACCTACCGGCGGCGGCGGGCCCAGGCCGCGGCGGCGATGCCGATTGCCGCAAGCGCGATCGCTCCCGGCTCGGGGATGACCACGGTGTAGCGGAGCAGGACGTCGCTGCCCTGCTGCGAGACGGTGAACGTGTTGTCCTTGCGGACGGAGTCGGCGAACGCCAGACCGTTCGCGTCGAGCCAGCTCGCCGGGGTGTTCGTGAGCGAGAAGTTGCCGAGGTTCGTCGTCGTGCCGGTGGTGACGTCGAAGAGCAGCCAGGTCCGGCTCTCGCCCCAGAATGAGTTGTCCCAGTCGACGGAGCTGCCCGTGCCGGTGAAGACGAGGCTGAGGCTCGTGGCGTCGGTGAAGTCGAGGTTGCCGCCGACGTTGATCCCGTCGTAGACGCTGCCGCGGTCACCGGCAGAGTCGGTGTTGCCCCACAGCTCCCAGACCACCTGCGACGAGCTGCCGGTGTAGCTGAGGTTGCTCGAGAAGCTCTCGATGCCGGGGGAGTTGCCGGGGGAGTGGATGCCGGCGATCGTAGCCGCCCCGCCGATCGTGCCCGAGCCCATGAGCGTGGCGGCGGCGGCTGACGCGGGCCGCGAATTGGGGCCGCGCGGAATACCGGTAACGCGACGGGCGTCAATTCGCCGACGGCCCGAGCGACACGCCGAAGTTGTTGCCGTTGGTCCGCTCGGTCGGGCGGAATGTCGCCGGGTCGGCTTCGGCGGGCCATGCGTTGCCGTCGCCCACGGGCTGGTTGAGGAGTTCGACCGCGTCGGTTGCCGGGTTCCACCACGCGAGCGTCGTCGACCCGCCGCCATCCATGTTGATGCCGTCGGCGGCGCCGGCCTGCAGGAGCAGCGTTCCGAGTTCCGTCGTGGTCGCGCCTGCGCTGTCGGGCTGCCGGCCGTCGATCGTCATGAGAAAGAGAAACCTCCGGTCCTGCGACAGCCCGAAACCGGTTCGCGGATTGAGATCCTTGCCGCCGGGGAGCGGCTTGCCGTCCCGCAGGCAGAGACCGAATCCGCTCACGGCCACGTCGATCGCGGAAGGCTCGGCGTCCTTCGGTAGCGTTTCGATCGTCATCTCGCCCGACTTCGTGACCACGAGCGAGGGCGAGCCCGAAGGTCGCGACACGGTCTCGCCGGCCGACACGGCCAATCCCAGGATGTCGGTCGGATCCTCGCGGTCGAAGGCGGTCGTGAGGGAAAAGGCGTCGGCGTTGATGGCCACGGCGATCGGCACGCCCCGTCGCCGCTCGTCCTCGAGGTAGTCACGCACCGTCTGCCGGCGGGTCTCCGTCTTGCCGTTTTCCCAGGATTCGATTCGGCTGGTCGTGTGGAACCGTACTCCGGGCGAACGCCCATCGACCCGCACGGCGTTCACCACGAGCGGGCGAGGCTCCGAAAGCTTCCAGCGACGGTGCGCGATGCCGGGAGCGATCGTTCGGGCTGCGTGCCAGTCGGCCGTCACGTCGGCGATCGCCTTCGCGGTGGCATCGACCTCCGACCCGCCGTGCTCCGCGCCGTTGTGCTCCTCGCCTTCATGCAGATGCTTCCGCACGATCGCGGCGAAGATCTTGTAGCCTTGCTCGTTGAAGTGGAGTCGATCCTGCACGAACAGCTCGGCGCGGGGCGTGCCGTCGGCGGCGAGCGTGGCGTTCCAGGTATCGATGTAGTCGAGGTTGTTGCCCGCCGCGATGGAGTTTCTGATGAGGAGATTGGCCCGCTTCTCGCGTTCGACGTTGGCCCATCGAGCGGGCGTGGCGTTGATCGGCATGTAGGCGATGCGGACGTCGGGGAGCTTGGACCGCACCTTCGCGACGAAAGCCTCGAAATCCTCCGCCACCTGCTCCGGCGTCTTGCCGGCATGGATGTCGTTGCCGCCGGCGCGGAGCACGATCAGGCGGGGGCGATACGGCACGACGATCCGGTCGGCGTAGAAGACGCTGTCGGAGATCTGCGAGCCCCCGAAGCCGCGGTTGATCACCGGATGGTCGGGAAAGTCCTCGGCCAGCGTTTTCCAGAGGGCGATCGTGGACGAGCCGATGAACAGGATCGCCCCCTGCGGTGGAGGATTCACCTTGTCGGCGGCCTCGAACGCCGCGATCGTCGTCTCCCAGCGTTCCGGACCGGCCGGCTCCGCAGCCCGCAGGTGGCCGGCGAACGACAAGGCCAAAAGGCTTGCCGCCGCGGTGCGAATGAACGATGGTCGAGAGGAGGCGGGCTGCATGGTCGGATCTTTTGTCATGGATGTCACGGCAAAATTGTATCAAGCGGCATGGCGACCAGTTCGATGTCGTGTGGCGTCGCCGCCACGAGCGCCACGGGATTTTCGGGAAACGGCTCAATGGCATCTGCCCGATTTC
>JBIIOJ010000339.1:0-3557 GCA_044337015.1 Pirellulales bacterium | reverse complement strand
GAAGCGAGCGTCCGGCGAGCGGCATACGGGCAGCCCCGAGCCCAGCACGCACCGGCGACGCGGAAGATCAACCGGCATGGACGACGCATTCCGCAGGTTGAACAACCTGCGGCTACACCGGAAATGACGTCCGGCGAGGGCATACGGGCAGCCCCGAACCATCAGCACGCTTGACGGGCTGAAAGACTGACCCTACCCCGCCCCCAGCAGCGTCTGCAATTCCTCGAAACGGCGGGCGAAGCGGGTGTGGGAGGTGTGGAGATGCTCCCCCTGCGAGATGAACCGGATCGAGTCGTTCCGCGGGATGCCCATGGAATCGAGGATCGCCTCGAATGGGGACCGCGACGGGGCGTAGACGACGATGAGCTTGTGCTCGTCGAGCTGCACCTCCATGGGCAGTTCGGGGTGCATCACCGCGATGCCGGTGCAGCCGTCGTCGAGCAGGAGTTCCTCGAAGTCCCAGAGCGTGCTTTCGAGCACGAGCCGCTCCATCCCCTCGCGGACGTGGTCGCCGTGGGCAGAGGCGTCGTTTGAGTGGCTCGTCTCGAGGACCACGTCGCAGACGTCGCCGAGCGGTTCGAGGAGCGAGAGGAACGTGTCGAAGAGTCGCTCGCTCGAGACAGACGCGACGATCGCCGGCAGCCTCGTGCCGGTTCTCGGGTCGCTGTAGGCGTCGAAGCGGTAGCCCTCCTCCGGCATGATGTCGAGCTGCCAGCCGGGGCGGATGGCGGCCGTGAGCGTGAATCGCCCGTAGCGGGATCGCGCGAGATGCCGCTCGAGGGAGGCCCGGTCTGGCGTCGCTGCGCCGGCTCCGTTCGGCGGCCCTTGGAAGAGGATGGGGCGTGGCTGAGGGGCTTCTTCGATGAATCGCATGGTGGGCACGAGGGGCTTGCGAGGAGGTGGGCCACGACCGCGTCGGGGCGACCCTCAAACGTAGGCCACGGTTTGGCGCCGTGGACGCGACCGCCCATACTGGAAGGCTTTCCAAGCCCCAGGAGGCCTCATGGACGGAAAAATCGTCGCCCACGGAATCACGTTCGACGACGTGCTTTTGGTGCCCGGCTACTCCACCGTGGTTCCGGCGGACGTTGACGTATCGACCCGGCTCACCCGCGGGATCGGTCTGAAAATCCCGATCGTGAGCTCCCCGATGGACACCGTCACGGAGAGCGAGATGGCGATCGCCCTGGCCCAGGAGGGGGGCATCGGCATCATCCACAAGAACCTGTCGGTGGAGCGGCAGGCCGACGAGGTCGACAAGGTGAAGCGGAGCGCCAACGGGATCATCATGGACCCGGTGACGCTGCCTCCCACGGCTACGGTCGCCCGGGCCCGGGAGGTCATGGATCAGCACAACGTCTCGGGCGTGCCGATCACGGACCCGTCGCGGAAGCTGCTCGGCATCATCACGCGTCGCGACCTGCGGTTCCTGGAGAGCGGCGACACGCCGATCGCCGAGATCATGACGGCCACCGGGCTGGTCACGGCCACGGGCGCCGTGACGCTCGAGGAGGCCGAGAAGATCCTTATGGCGAACAAGGTCGAGAAGCTGCTGCTCATCGACCCGCGGAACGTGCTCACGGGCCTCATCACGATCAAGGACATCGACATGATGAAGCGGTTCCCGAGCGCCTGCAAGGACCGCCAGGGTCGGCTACGGGTCGGGGCCGCGGTGGGGGTCTTCGACTACGACCGCGCGGCCAGCCTCATCGCCAAGGGGGTCGACGTGCTCGTGGTCGACAGCGCCCACGGGCATTCCGAGAACGTGCTGGAGACCGTCTCGGCAATCAAGAAACGATGGGAAATCGAGGTCGTCGCCGGAAACGTGGCAACCCGGGAAGGCTGTCGGGATCTGATCAAGGCTGGCGCCGATGGAGTCAAAGTTGGGATAGGTCCCGGGTCGATCTGTACCACGCGGGTGATCTCCGGTGTCGGCGTTCCCCAGATCACGGCGGTCTGGGAGGCCTCGCAGGAGGCCGAAAAAGCCGGTGTGCCGGTGATCGCTGATGGTGGAATCCGTTATTCGGGAGACATGACCAAGGCGATCGCGGCCGGAGCCTTCAGCTGCATGATCGGCGGGCTTTTAGCTGGCGTTGCGGAGAGCCCGGGGCAAACGGTGCTCTACCAGGGCCGGACCTTCAAGTCCTACCGCGGCATGGGTTCGCTCGGGGCGATGGTCCAGGGATCGAGTGAACGATACCGACAGAAGCTGCCAGGCAATGACAAATTCGGGTCGAAAGGTCGCGACAAACTCGTTCCGGAAGGTGTCGAAGGGCGGGTGCCCTTCAAGGGGCCGCTCAGCGCGTTCGTCTACCAGTTGGTCGGCGGCGTGCGTGCGGGCATGGGGTACTGCGGTGCCAGAACCATCGAGGAGCTCAGACGCAATGCGAAGTTCATCCAGGTTTCCGCGGCGGCCGTCCGGGAAGGTCATCCCCACGACATCGTCATCACCCACGAGTCGCCCAATTACAGCGTCGAGCACCACGGACGATCGGAGGAATGACCACCCGAACACCGTCACCCCGTTTTCCGTCAGGGTCCTCCTCGGGATGGCCCTGGTCACGCTGTGCTGCTGTACGGCCACGGCGGAGGAGTGGAGCCGGCTGAGCCCCGGGGCCGCCCGTTGGCAGGCAGCGAGCGGCGAAGAGGATGGTGGCGTCACGTCGGAGGTCGGCTCGCCGAAGGAAGCGGCCGGCATCGTGACCGTCGCGGCCGAACGCGAGGTGGAATTGGCCGGTCACGAATCGGCCGGTGACGGCGCGGACGACTCGACGGAGTCCGACGCATGCGAGGAGGCGGACGGAGCGTGCAGCGAGGCGCTCGGAAAACTTCGGGCCGACACACTGGCGTCGATCGACCTCGACATCAGGGTGGGGGGCCGCCCTGGCAACGACTATCCCTGCGAGTGTCGGATCAAGGGGGAGACCTTCTCCCCCCGCTGTTTCGCACCGACGACGTTCACCTGGAAGGCTGCCGGCTACTGCCACAAGCCGCTCTATTTCGAACAATGGAACCTCGAGCGGTACGGTCATTCGTACGGTTTCATCCCCGATGTTTTCCTCTCCGGCGCCCACTTCTTCGTGACGCTGCCGATCCTTCCCTACAAGATGGGCGTGGAACTGCCGTGGGAGTGCGTCTACCCGCTGGGCTATTACCGGCCGGGCAACTGTGCCCCGTGGACGTGCCCTGCCGTGCCGATCAGCGGCCGGGGGCTGGCGCTGGAGGCTGCGACGATCACGGGAGCGGTATTCCTCCTGCCTTGACGCTCGCTCGCCGGGTTTCGGCGGTACTGTTAGACTCTGCGGCCTGACCCGCCAGCCGCCGGAAGTTACGACTCGCATGTCCATGCTCGATTGGATGAGCCGCCGCATCTTCAACGCGGTTCACCGAAACAATCTCGTCTACAACACCTGCTGGGAGGATCCGAGGCTCGACCGCGAGGCCCTCGAGATCGGCCCTTCCGATGCGATCCTCGTGATCACGTCGGCAGGCTGCAATGCGCTCGATTACGCCCTCTGCGGCCCGGCGCACGTCTACGCCGTCGACATGAATCCGCG
>JBIIOJ010000338.1:0-3560 GCA_044337015.1 Pirellulales bacterium | reverse complement strand
ATGTCGGGCCGGCCGCGGGCGAACCAGCCGGCGGAGGCGAGCACGAATGCCCAGGCAAAAACCTTCCCCTCGCATCCGCCGATCACCCATTCGCCGCTCGCGGGCGTGTGACGCACGGCCAGCGACCAGATCGCCGCGGCCAAGAGCCGCCAGCCGGAGATTCCCGGCGACCCGTCGACGACCGCGGAGAGCGGCCAGAGAATTCCCACGGCCAGCGCGAGCCAGCCGGCGATCCGCCCCACCCACGCGGCCTGCTCGAGCGTGAGCGACGCCGCGACGGGCCCCATGAGCCGGTAGAAGACGTGGTGCGCCTCCGACGTCTCGAGGAAGAAGTCGCCGGCACACCAGGAAGGATCGTGGAAATGCCTCGCCTTCGCGAGGTAGTGCGGCTCGTTGGTGTCGGGAACGGGCCAGCTGCCGGCCGCCGCGAAGATCGCGGTCACCGCCACGACCTCCACCAACCACGCGGCCCACCGCGATCGATCGGGCGGGGCTGGCAAACGGTCCGAAGGCATGCGACAACGACTCCTTCGCGCCACTCTACTCCACCGTCATCCCCCGCACCACGGAGGCCATCATGCACGCGTCCAGCCGGTTGCCGAACGGGGGCCCATCGGGCCGCGGCGCGACGTTGCGCGAGGCAGTCGCCGAGGGAATCGTCACGATTCCCGGCGCCCCGTTTCCGCTCGTCGCCAAGCTCGCGGAGCGACAGGGGTTCGAGGCGGTCTACCTCTCGGGCGCGGCGATGTCGGCGGGTCTGCTCGCGGTTCCCGACATCGGCCTCTTCACGCTCGAGCAGCTCGCGGAGCAGACTCGCCTGCTGGCGGCCGCCTGCAAGATTCCGATCGTGGTCGATGCCGACACCGCCTTCGGCGGGCCGGCAGAGACGGAGCGGACGGTGGGTGTGCTCGAGTCGGCCGGCGCGGCCGCCATCCAGATCGAGGATCAGCAGTCGTCGAAGCGGTGCGGCCATCTTCCGGGAAAGCGGCTCGTGGACCGCGGGGAAATGATCGAGAAGATCTCGGCCGCGGCCTCGGGACGCGCCGATCGCTCCACCGTGATCGTCGCCCGCAGCGACGCCCGCGGCGTGTCGGGCCTCGACGACTGCATCTCGCGTCTGCAGGCGTATCGCGATGCCGGCGCCGACTGGCTCTTCCCCGAGGGCCTCACGAGCCGCGAGGAGTTTCGCACGGTGGCAGCCGCATTCGATTCGCCACTGTTGGCCAATATGACCGAGTTCGGCGTGAGCCCGCTCATCGGCCGCGACGAACTCGCCTCGCTCGGCTACGCGGCCGTGCTCTATCCCGTCACGCTGCTGCGCGTGGCGATGAAGGCGATCGAGGCCGCGCTCGCCGTGATCGAGATCGACGGGACTCAGGAGAGCCTCCTCGACCTGATGCAGACCCGCGAGGAACTCTATGACCTGCTCGGCTACGATCCGGCGAATCCCGGCGGATCGATCCCGCCGACCCGTGACGACGGCCCGGTCGCCGAGGGGAGCTGGCGACCGAACGAACGGTCGCGGCTCGCATGAGAAACCCTCGATCCGGAGACGCCATCATGACGCAGGCAGTCACGCAGGCAGTGCCATCCGCCACCACTCCCTCTCCCGGGCTCGCCGGCATCGTCGCCGGCCGCACGGCGATCTCGTCACTCGATGGCAGGCTGCGGTACCGCGGCTACGCCGTCGAGGCCTTGGCTGACGCCGCCGATTTCGAGCAGGTGGCCTTCCTCCTGCTCCACGGCGAGCTTCCGACGGCCGAACAGCACGCCGCCTTCGTCCGCCGCGTGTGGCAGGCGGCCGCATCGATCGACCCGGCCGTCGTGGAATCGCTCGCACCGCTCGCCCGCCGCGAACCTGCGGCCTCGGTCATGGACGCCCTCCGCACCGGCGTGAGCATCCTCGGACAGGTCGAACTGGACAACCTTCCGGGCAACCGTTCGGTGCTCGTGGCGGAAGCGGAACGGCTCATCGGGCAAGTGCCAGCCGTCCTCGCCGCATGGCTCGACCTGACCGCGGGCCGCCCGGTGGCATCCTGGCCCGCCGGCCCCGGTGGCGAGCCCGTTCCGCTCGCCCGCGCCCTGCTCGCGCGGCTCCGCGGCCGCCCCGCGAGCGACGCCGAGACGCGGCTCTTCGGGACGACGCTCGTGCTCTATGCCGAGCACGAGTTCAACGCCTCGACCTTCGCCGCCCGCACGGTCGTCTCCACCGGCTCCGACATGCACTCGGGCGTCTGCGCCGGCATCGCCGCGCTCAAGGGACCTCTCCACGGCGGCGCCAACGAGCAGGTGCTCGAGCAACTCTCCGAAATCGGCTCGATCGACCGGGTCGAGGCATGGGTGAACGAGCGGCTCGCGGCGAAGCGGGTGATCATGGGATTCGGCCATCGCGTCTACAAGGACGGCGACGAGCGGGCCGTCCTGCTCGGCCGGCTCGCCCGGAAGACGGCTCGCGGAACCCCCGCGGAAGAACTCGAGGACCTCGCCGACCGCGTCGCCGCGATCATGCTCGAACGCAAGGGGCTCAAGCCCAACCTCGACTGGCCCGCCGCCCGGGTCTACCACGCGCTCGGCCTGCCCGTCAGGGTCTTCACGCCGATCTTCGTGGTCGCCCGGATGAGCGGCTGGACGGCCCACATCATCGAGCAGATCGGCGACAACCGCCTCATCCGGCCGATGTCCGCCTACATCGGCCCGCCCCCGCGCGACCTGCCGCGGTGACGAAACGGCTCGCTCCGGCGCAGGTGATGGATGCCGCATTGCCGCCGGGGGAGCGGACGCATCGTCGCTACGGTGAGGATACACCTGATGCTCCTCAACGTCCGCTCTCCCGGCGTTCAGCATCAAAGTGCCTGTGTGACCCATTCAGTGCAACGCTTGACCGGTTCGGGGCTGCCCGTGCCCAGGAGCCGGCGTATGCAGACAAGCGAAGCAAGGATTGCGGAGCGAAGTCTGCATCCGAGCGAGCGAAGGACAGGATGTCCGCAGCGAGCGTCCGGCGATGGGCACGGGCAGTCCCGAACCTCTCCCGTTTGAGCCCCCTCCCAAGCCGCACAGCCAAGCGAGGATAGCAAGCCCGAGTTACCGCGGCTTCGCGATGGCAGCGTCGTCGGAGCCGGCGGTGGCAGGCTCGCCGGCGATCGTCGGCACCTTTGCGCGGCCCGCGGGGCCGACCTGCGCCGCGGGGGCGACGGGCGTCGGACCGCGGTCGGCCGTGAGCGTGGCGTCGGTGACGTTCGCCTGCACGGTCACAGACGGCACGGCCCCGTCGCCGAGGTCGGTGACCACCCGCAGGGGCAGCTCGATGCGGCCCGAACCTTTCACAGGGCGGAACGTGATCGGGAGGATCTGGACCGCCGCGACGTTCGGCTTCGCCTCGCAGGTGAAGGCCGGATCGGAACAGTTCATGCCGACGATCTTGAACGGACGGTTAGCGCGAACGACGAGGTTCTTCGTGGTCGAACCGCCGACTTCGACGTCGCCGAAGCTCAACAGCTGCGGGCTCACGGTCACCTCCGCGACGACACGGCCCTCGACGTCCATCGGGATCTGCGTCGCCC
>JBIIOJ010000337.1:0-3567 GCA_044337015.1 Pirellulales bacterium | reverse complement strand
TCTTTCCGGCGGCCAGGTGACGATCGGCGCCGACGACGTGAAGACGGCCGGAACGTTCCGCGAGAAGCAGCTGCAGGCCGCGGAGGGCAACAAGAAGTACATGGTCAAGAAGGCCGCGGTTGCCTTTACCGGCAACCTCGACGCCGACTTCAAGGGGCTCGAGCAGGCCGAGAAGCCGGCGTTCGAGAAGCAGGCCGGCTCGCGCGTGCGGGTCGCCATGGCGCACGACGACAGCAACCTTTACGTCGGCTGGGAGGTGCAGGACGAAAGCCCGTGGGTGAACGGGGCCGACGCGCCGGAGTTCCTGTATGCCCGCGGCGACACCGTCGACCTCCAACTCGGCACCGACCCGAAGGCTGACGCCAAGCGGACGGAGCCCGTGAAGGGCGACTTGCGGCTCTCGATCGGCAACTTCCAGGGGAAGCCCGCGGCCGTGGTCTACCGAAAGGTGGCCGACGAGAAACGGCCCAAGATCTTCAGCTCGGGCGTCATCAAGGAATACCCGATGGACAGCGTCGCAACGCTGACGGATGCCAAGGTGGAAGTAAAGGTGGAGCCGCAGCAGAAGCGGTACGTCGTCGAGGCCGCGATCCCGCTGGCCGCCCTCGGGCTGAAGCTCACCGACGGCCTGTCGCTCCGCGGCGACTTCGGCGCCACGCACGGCGATAAGTCGGGCAAGGACACGCTCCTGCGAACCCATTGGAACAACCAGGCCACCGGCCTCGTGAACGACGAGGTGTTCGAACTCCGGATGGAGCCTGCCAACTGGGGCGAAATCACCTTCCCGTAGGCCTTGGCGGCCGAACCGAATCGCATGCGTACCTCACGTTCCGCAGTCGTGGCTGCGGTTTTGGCCATGCTGCAGCACGTGTCGGCTGCTGCGGACACGGCGTATCTGCGGCCGCGCGACGTCGTCGCCTGCGTCGGTGATTCCGTCACGGCCGCCGGCGTGTACGAGGGGTTTCTGCAGGCGATGCTCGACCGGCTCTATCCCGGCGCCGGCATCCGGATCGTCAACCGCGGCCAGGGCGGCCAGACCGCGGCCGCGGCGGCGAATCTGCTGCGGCCCGCCATCGACACCGAACGCCCGACGCTGGCGACCTTCATGTTCGGCGTCAACGACACCCGCTGGTCGGCCGGCGGCGAGGATGCCAAGGCCGCGGCATTCGTGTCGGGGCTCACGGCCGCCGTCGATCTCGCCACGACGAACGAGGTCGTTCCGCTTCTGCTGCGGGAGTCGCACTTCTCGCACGGCGAGGCCCCCGACGAGTTCGCAACGAAGGTCAACGCGGTTCTCGAACGGTTGCTTGCGGCGCAGGATGCGTTCGCCGCCGCGCGGGGCGTGCCCGTGATCGACACCCTGGGGGCCTACAAGCGGGCGCTGGCCGCCGCATGGGACGCCGACCCGCGATACGAATTCTCGCCCGACGTCGTGCATCCAAACTCCGCCGGCCACGCCGCCCTGGCCGGCGAAATCCTCCGGGCCTTCGGGGCGGGGCTGCCCCTCGCGTCGCCGGACGGCCCCCGCGGGCCGCTGCGGCTGGCGGCCACCGACGATCTTTCGATCGAATTCGCATCCGCCGCGGAAGTGCTGCCGTTCGATGGCTCGCTCGCCGTCTCCCTGGCGCTCCACAACCGCTCGGACACACCGGCAAAAGGCACGCTCGTGCTCTGCGTTCCCGACCATGTGGTGGAGACGCCCGTGTCGGTCGCGGCCGGGGCATCGACCAGCGTGAGATCCGAACTGCCGCTTTCCCGTTTTCTCGCCGAGCGGGGCGTCGCGCCGCTCTATGCCGCCTTCTGCAGCGACGAGCGGTTCACGGCCGCAAGCACGCTCTTTTTCCATGCGCGGATCCAGCCCGCGGCAGCGGCGCCCGTGGCCTTCACGGCCGCTGATTTTCAGGCCGCCGCCGAAGATACCCGCGTCTGCCCCGTCACGCACGTGGCCATGCGTCGCGACGGAAAGAAACTCGCGGTTGATTTCACCTGGAAAGACACGACGGCCGTCGCGGCCCGACCGGGTTTCAGGAACCGCTTCGGCAAGGAGATCGCGGGCCTGCTCGACCTCGAAAGCCGCGAGGGGCAGCCATGCGATGCGGTGGAGATTCTCGTCGATCAGCGGCCTGTGACCGCGATCGGCCGCCCCACGGCCGGCGCCGACGCCAATCCGCCGGGAGTGCTTCGTGTCGGGATCTGCCTCGTCGAAGAAGGGGGCGGGCTCGTGCCGCGGGTGTTCTCCCATCCCGAACTGCCGGCGGATGCCCTGTTGCTCGAGGCGGCCGGGCCCCGCGCCTGGACGCTGAAGGTTCGGTGCGAACCCGAGGGTCCCTGCCTCGGCGTCTCCATGCGTGTCACCGACAACACTGAATTGAAACCCGCTGCCACGCCGCTCTTCTGGCTGACCGGCCACCGGGGCACCGGCCAGGAGCCGATGGGCTTTGTGCAACTCGGCGGGCGGGACGCGGGGGTACTCTGCCGGGTGGGATACTAGGAGCTACGGTTCAACAGCATGATCCAAGACAATCGAACGGAACACGGCATGAGATTCATCCTGACCTGCCTCTGCTGCGGGTTGCTGGCGGCGGCGTGCCTCCATGCGGCCGACACGCCGCCCGCGTTCCCGCCGAACGCGGCGCACGTGAACGTCACGTCGCTTGCGCTCCCACAGGCGGAACAGGCCCCGTTCGGCACCGACCCGATGCTGCTCGTTCGCGGCAAGGCCGCCTGGCAGAACGTGGGCAGAGACCCCGCCAACGCCGTCGCTGAGACGTTTCCTCGCGTGCCGGTGAACGAGGCCTATCCGAGTTGGTTCATCCTCGTGTGGCCCGAGCCGATCGCCCTTTCGGCCCTGCGGCTCGAGTCGAACGCCGACGCGGTGAAGTTCTACGCCTTCAAGGGCGGCAGCGGCGAGAATCCCGCGGTCGCTTCCGACAGTCAGTGGGAGCGGTTGCAGGTCGAGGAGCAGCGACGCAACGGAACCGATCGGGACTCGCTGATCCGTGAGGTCGTGCTGCCCGCCGGCGTGAAGACCCGTGCCCTCAAGGTGCGGATCCTCGAGGTCCGGCCCCGGAACAGCCCCGTGGCGAGGATCTCCGAATTCGCCGTCTTTGGCGCACGGCCGACCAAGGCCTTCGAGGACGTGAGCCTGATCCCGCCCGTGGCCGTCGGCTGCGACTATCCCTCGTCAGGGGATACGGCGGTCGTCGTGGAGGATTCGAGCGGCCGGCGAATCCGCAATCTCTTCGCCCAACTCGAGCGGAAGGAGGGCCACCTGGACGAGCCCTGGGACCTCAAGGACGAGGAGGGCGGCTACGTCGCGCCAGGCAAGTACCGCATCCGGTTCACCGTGGGGCCGAAGCCCGAGCTCATCTACCAGATGACGCCCTACCCGAACGTCGAGAACCATTCGCCGGAGAGCACGCCCTGGGTTCGCGGGCCGAAGGACGGCTGGCTGGCCAACCACGACAACCACAAGTCCGCCTGCGTGGTCGGCGACCGGCTCTATATCTCCGCCGGGGCCACGGAGGGGGGCCACGCGCTCATCGAGTGCGATCTCGACGGCCGCAA
>JBIIOJ010000006.1:0-36066 GCA_044337015.1 Pirellulales bacterium | reverse complement strand
AGACCGTGAGAATGCCGCCGAAATTGTTGTAGACGCCGGCGCCGCCGAGGCCGGCGTAGTTGTTCGCCACGGTGACTCCGTCGATCGCGAGCGTGCCGGAGTTCCGGAGTGCACCGTAATTGCTGCTACTGTTCACGCCCGTCACCGTCACGCCCGAGAGCGAGGCATTGCCGCCGGAGTTGACCGTGAGCACGTTGTAGTTGCCGTTGTTGGCGGTGAGCGTGAGCGTGGCGGCGCCGGGGCCGGTGATCGCGAGCGTGCCGGCGGTCGCCGTCGTCACGACGCTCGGCAGTGCGGAGCCAAGCGTGATCGTGCCCGGGCCGCCGGTGAACAGCGACGACGCGAACACGATCGTGTCGTTGTCGGCCGACGCGTTTGCCGTCGTGATCGCCTCGCGGAGCGTCGTGAAGGCGTCGCTCGTGGTGTTGTCGGCGAGCGAATCGACGGTGATCGTGGCCAGCACCCGCCGGGCTTCAAGCGTCTCCACGCCGAAGAGCCGGCTGCGGCTCACGTTCCGTCGCACGGGCGATCGCCCGGTGGGGCGGCGGCCGCGTCGCCCCGGAAAAGAGAGGTTCAAAAAACAACCGTTTTCTGGGGGCTGGCGTGATGCCGCAGGATCAGGCGCGACTGAATTAACGATAGCATCGGCTGGCGAATGCCTCAACTTTTACGTCAAAAAGAGAGTCTGGCCGCAGATTCCCGGGGGACGGCGTCAATGGAGGAGGGCTTGGGCATAGCGGTCCTGGCCCCAGTCTGAACGAGCCGGTCGGTGTGGTCATCTTGCGAAGCATGTTCTGGACGTGCTCTTTCACCGTCTCGACACTGCTGGAAAGCGTCCTGGATATGTCGTCGTTCGAGAGGCCAAAGGCAACGTGCGATAGCACCTGGGAATCCTGGGGCGTCAGGCTCCCGTCGCCCAGTGCAGCCTTGGGGTCCAGACTCCAGTCGACGCACGACCTCTGCATAAGGCCCTTGCTTCACTGGTTTTCCCGCAGCTTCTTTTTTGATGGCTGTGACCAGGTCTTTTCGGCTGACGTCCTTGAACAGGCAATTGGCAGCCCCGAGAGCTCACGCACGAGGTCGAACGCATCGCCTCCCCGGATCGCCGCTTCCAGAAGCATGACGCTCGGCTTGTGCTTCTTGGCGAGCGTCAGAGCACCAGGGGCGGCCGGGTGGGCCGAGTGCTTGCGACGAGTCTTCGACAACGGCCGAGAAGGTGAATCACCTTTAGAAATCCCATGCTCTATCCACCTGAGCTACGGCCGCGGCGAACCCTTTTATAGGTCGTTTAGAGCGTCTTGTTCACCCCTTCCCGGCTTTTGCTTGACAATTTTGCACCGATCAAGGAAATTTCTAGTGCTGGGGAACACTTCTCCTGTAAAGCCGTAATGCCAAAGCCGTAATAAAACGCGCTTCTGCACTCAGCGAGGTTTGGATAGACCTGCCTTTCTTGAAAGCAGCAGTCTGATGGTGGGGTACCGAAGGTCGGGCAAACTTCTTCGAGTCGATCTGCTGCGATCGGCCATGGCTGTCGCATGCGCGGCAGGCCTGCTCGGCTTGGTGGGCGGCCCGGCCGAACTTCGCGCGCAAACGGTCACGTGGGATGCCGGTGGCGGCGGCACGAACCGCAGCTGGAGCACGCTCCTCAACTGGAGCAATGATCTCTCACCCGCCGGACAGAACGTCGTGTTCGGTGACGCCGGCGCCGTCACAGGCTCGGGCACGGTCACGAGCGTCGTGGACGGCAACTACTCGATCGGCTCGCTGCGTTTCCTGAACACGACCGGCAACGTTCAGACCCTCCAGATCAACGCCGGCAGCACGCTCTCCGGAACCGGCTTCTTTACGAATCTGGGTGGCACGACCGCCAACACCACGTTGGTCAACATCCAGGGGGGAGGGGCGCTCGTCTACAGCAACACGACGAGCAATGGCATCTTCTACGTAGGCCAAGTCACATCGGGAATCCAGCCCACGACGGTCGATTTCTCAGGTCTGGCCAACTTCACCGGCACAGCCAATCGTTTCATGATTGGGCTCCCCCAAAACAATTACGGCTCACCGAGAGGCGTCACGACGTGGAACCTGGCTGCCTCGAATACCCTCGTCGCCAGTTCCATTGATCTTGGGCGTGGGACGGGTACCGCGTCGGCCGCCACGGTCAATCTGGGAACGACGAACACGTTGCAACTCGACACGATTCGCGTGGTATCGGGTCCCAACGACGCGGGGAACACGCAGTCGGGCCCGAATATGAACGCTGGATCGAACGCAACTGGTGCCATCCGTTTCCAAGCTGGCCTGACAAACCCGACTGTGACCATTCGGAATCAGGCGGGCACTGGCGCCGCAAACCTCGACATGGCCTGGAATCAGGCAAACGATCAGAGCGGTACCGTTTCCGCGACGCTCGACCTGCGCGGGGGAACGGTCGATGCCTCGTTCAACGCGGTGCGGATAGGCGACAGTCGGCTGGATGGTGGGGACGGAGGCAGTACGTCCTTCCTTTACGCCGACGCCGGAGTAATCCGCATGAACTCGGCGTTGCTCGCGCGATCGCGGCTGAATTCGACTTCGATACCGATCAATGTCACGGTCGGTCTTTCTGGGGGCGTCCGGCTCGAGTCGGGGACTCTGACGCTGGGAGAGGTGTTGGGCGGCGCTCTCGCCAGTGCGGTGATCACACTCTCCGACAACGCCTCGCTCCGGGCGACCACGATCCAGTCCGGGGCCACGACGGGCCTCGGCAGTGCCGGCTCAACCCGCAGAATCACGTTTAATTCCGGCACGATTGGCAATTTGGCCGGCGGCGACCTCTCCATCTCCGGTCTCTCCGCGTTCGAACTCGTCGGCGCGACGGCGCGGCACGCCTTCGACGCCGACGCCAACCGCACGGTCACGGTCAATTCGACGATCAGCGGTGCGGGCGGGCTCACGAAGGTGGGCAATGGCCTCCTGCTCCTCAACGCGGCCAACACCTACGCGGGCGGTTCGACCATCTCGTCCGGCACGCTGCGGGCCGGCACTAGCTCGGCGCTCGGCTCCACGATCGCCCCGGTCGCGGTGAACGCGGGCACGCTCGATCTCAACGGCTATTCCGTCTCGGTCGGCCCGCTCTCCGGCTCCGCCGCGGCGACGCTCACGACGAACGCCGCGGTCGGCACCGCGACGCTCACGACGAATTTCACCGGGTTGTCCACGTTCGCAGGCTCGATCACTGGCAACGGTGGTGGATCGATCGCATTGGCGAAGCAGGGCGCGGGCACGCTTTTGCTCTACGGCTCCAACTCGGTCCAGGCCGCGACCGTGGCGGCCGGTGGGCTCGTCTATGGCAGCCGCGCCGCAACCGCCGGCACGACCACTGTCGCCTCGGGGGCCACGCTCGGCCTGGGCGTGTCGGCGGGCGATCCTGCGTATTACGGCTCGGCCGACATCGACGCCCTCTTCGCCGGCACGCTCGCCGGCGTCAGCAACTCGAGCGGCGTGTCGAACGTGGGCATCGACACGTCCGCCGGAGATTTCACCTATGCGTCGAGTATCGCGGGCCCGCGGGGCCTGACGAAGTATGGTTCGAACACGCTCACCCTCTCGGGCAACAGTTCGTTCACTGGAGGGCTGGTGGTGGCGGGAGGCCGCGTGGTGCCGCAGTCGGCCGCGTCGATCGGCCTGGGGCCGGTGACGCTCGGCGGCGGAACGTTCGACGTGGGCAATCTCGCCGTCACCAACACCCTGCTGGTGACCGGCTCCGGCACGCTCGCTTTGGCCGTGAGCAACACCTTCGCCGGCACGACGCAGATCGAGGGAGGGCGGCTCGTGTTCGAGTCGGCGGCGGCCCTGCCGAGCCAGTCGATCGGGCCGCTTCTGTTCTCGGCCGGCGCCGGCACGATGTCGCTCGTTCGGAATGTGGACGAGAACCTGCGGGTGACGGCCGCGAATATCGTCCGCTCGGCGGGCGGTGCGGGCAACTTCGTCGTGGGCGGGGGCACGAACTCCAACGCCAACGGCTTTTCGATCGCGGCACAATCGCCGGGGTTCATCGATCCAGGCGTGTTCTACGGCGGCTCGAACTTCGCCTGGTACGACGGCACCGGGGCGTCGGGGTTCGTGCGGGGGATCAACTACACGACCGACGGCGCTACCGTCCGGACGACGGGGGCCACGGCCTCGAACGTCGGCAGCATCGCCCACCAGCAGTTCACCGGCGACGCCACCGGCCAGACGACCGGCACGTTCACGACGCTCGCCTTTACCGAGACGGCGACGGTTTACACGCTCAACGCCAGCCAGCAAGTGACCGTCACCGGCATCCTCAAGTCGGGCACCGGCACGACGACGATGAGCGGCGGCTCCGGCATCCGCGTGGCGACGGCCGGCTCCGACCTCGTGGTCCGCACCGATCTCGCAAGCGGCACGCTCACGATCTCGAACGCGATCCTCGACAACGGCCAGAGCGGCCTCACGAAGTCGGGTGCCGGTACGCTCAGGCTCGGCGTGGCAAACACCTTCGCGGGGAACGTCTGGCCGGTCGAGGGCACGCTCGCGGTGGCCAACGCCAACTCCTTGCAGAGTGCGACGCTCGCCATGACCGCGGCCGGCAGCGGCACGGTCTCATTCCTGCAGAACTCCACGCTCGGCGGGCTCTCCGGGAGCCGGAACGTCGACTTCGGCGGGTTCCAGGTGACCGTCGGCAACAACAACGGCTCGACGGCCTATTCCGGCATTCTCACGAGCGGCACGCTCGTGAAGACCGGCGCGGGCACGCTCTCGCTCTCCGGGGCGAACACGCTCGCGGGCCCGACCTCGATCAACCAGGGCGCCATCGCGATCGACTGGCTCTCGGACGCGGGCCTGGGGAGCCCGCTTGGCGCCGCGGGCACGGTGAACATCGGCACGTCGACCACGACCGGCACGCTGCGGTACGTGGGCACGGTCTCGTCGACATCCAACCGCGTCATCAACCTCGCCGGCACGACCGGCGGGGCCACGCTCGACGCCGCCGGCTCCGGGGCGATCGTGCTCACCGGGACCGGCGCGGCCACCGGTAGTGGGAACAAGACCCTCACCCTCACCGGCACGAGCACGGCGGCCAACCAGATCGGCCAGATCACAAGGCCAGCCTCCGGCACCCTCTCGGTGGACAAGACCGGCTCCGGCCTCTGGCGGTTAACCGGCCAGAGCACCTACGACGCCCAGTTGCGTGTTCTTGACGGCACGCTCGTGATCGCGGGGCAGGTGCAGAACACTGGGCCCGGCCCGTTCGGGGAAGCGACAAGTACGGCGCTGTTGCCGGTGGTGGGCAGTTCCGCCGCGGGAGCGACCGGCACCGTAGCGCTTCTCTCCGAAGGCTTCGCGGTGGCCCGCGGGTTTTCGGTGGCCGCTTCCGGATCCGGCTCGACGCAGGCAGTGATCCTCGGGGGCGTCGGGTCGGGCACGGCCACGTTTTCCAACGGCCAATCGATCCGGCTGGGCCGTGATGTCACGCTCCAGGCCTCGACCGGCGGCATGGCGGTGTTCGCCGGCGACTGGCAGGAACTCGACGGCGGGGCGAATCCGGCGGTGACCTTCACCGTCGGCTCGGCGGGCAACGCCGGCACGGTGGTCTTCGGCTCCCTGCTCCCCATTTCGATCAGGGCCGTCAACGTGCCGTACGGCACGCTCCGGCTCGATGGCGGCAACGAAACGATCAGCTTCGACACCCCGGTCACGCTCGGCGGAACCGAGGGTGGCACGCTCGACCTCTACGGCACCGAACAGCCGCTGAGGAGCCTCTCGTTCGCCGGCACGGCCAGCGGCGTGAGCGACGGCCTCGGCGGCGGCAGCCTGGTGCTCTTCAATTCGGGCAGCAACGCGGCAGTGAACGTGGCGGGCACCGGCCACACGATCGCCACGACGGTCTACCTCGACGACGCGGCGACCTTCACGGTGAACGGCCTGGGCCGCCTGGCGATTTCGGGTGAAGTGGCCGACGGTCTGACGGCCGGCAAGGGCTTCACCAAGGCGGGGCTCGGCACGCTCGAACTGTCGGGGGTGAACACCTACACCGGCCCGACGGCGATCAACGGCGGGACGTTGCAGGTTGGTTCGGGCGGCACGGCCGGTTCGCTGAACCCGGCCAGCGGCATCTCCGGCTCGGCCGGGGCGACCCTCGCCTTCAACCGGTCGAACACGATCGCGCAAGGGAGCGACTTCGCAAGTTCGATCGGCGGTGGGATCAACGTGTCGCAGTTTGGCACGGGCACGCTCGCCCTTACCGGGGCGAACACCTACACCGGCACGACGAGCGTGCTCGCCGGCACCCTCGTGATCGGCGATGGCGGCACGGCGGGCTCGGTCGATGGCACGGCCGGCCTCGTCCTCGGCGATGGTCGGCTCGTGATCAACCGCTCCGACACGTTCACGCAGGCCTTCGGCGGCACCGTGATCCGCGGCGCTGCGGGCGTCGCCGCGGGCCCTTCGAACACGCTCAACTTCGGGGCCATCACCCTCCTTCCCGGCGGCTCGCTCGACATCCCGACGACGGGGTCGTTCATCACTTCCTCCCCCAACGTCACCGGAATTCTCGAAGGGATCACCTACGGGGGCACGACCTGGGCGGTCTCGGGCACGACGTCGCCGATCACGGGCCTCTCCAACTACACGCTGACGTCCCTCGCGCTCAACGACCCGACCAACTACCTTTCCGCGAACGTGGACGTGGACAGTTCGCCCACCCTGACGGGAGCGATCGCGGCCAACACCCTCCGGTTCGCGTCGGCCGCACCGACGACCGTCTCTCTCGCGGGCTCGAGCACGGTGGCCGGCGGCATCCTCGTGGCGGCCGGGGTGGGGAGCAATCTCTCCACGATCACCGGGGGCACGCTCGCCGGGGCGGCCGGCGAGTTGATGGTGGTGCAGAACAACGCTTCGGGCGGTCTCGAATTCGGCGCGGTGATCGCCGATGGCACCGGGCCCACCGTCCTGTCGAAGACGGGGGAGGGCGGGCTCTCGCTCACGGCCGCCAACACCTTCTCCGGTGCCACCCGCGTCGTCGCCGGCACTCTGGCCGTCGACAACGCCCTCGCGCTGCAGAATTCCACACTCGACCTCTCTGACGTGAATGCGGGCGTCATCACCTTCGGTCAAAACTCGACGATCGGCGGCCTGACCGGCTCCCGGAGTCTCGACCTCGACGGCACCACGCTCTCGGTCCGCAACAACGGAGCGAGCAATGTCTACTCGGGCATCCTCTTCGACGGTGGGCTCATCCAGGCCGGCTCTGGCACGCTCTCGCTCACCGGCAACAACACCTACGCCGGCCCGACGAGCATCCATGCCGGCACGTTGCAGCTTGGCATCGGCGGCACCGCCGGCTCGATCGCATCCAGCTCCTCGATCACCGGCTCGGCCGGCGGCACGCTCGCCTTCAACCGCTCGGATGCCGTGGTCCAGGGGGTCGATTTCGTAGCCGCGATCACCGGTGGCGTCGGCGTCTCGCAACTCGGCTCCGGCACGCTCACGCTCGCCGGCACGAATACCTTCAGCGGAGCCAGCCGTGTCGTCGCCGGCACCCTGCGTATCCTCAACGCGAACGCGCTGGGCGCCGACACCGGTCAGATCCTGGTGGAACAAGGCACGCTCGATCTGGGCAGCCTGCAGTTGATACGCACCGGCACGGTGTCGCTCGCGGGCGGCACGATCCAGTCGGGCCTGATCATGAACGACACGACCGCGTTCGACGCCCGGGCCGGCATGCTCTCGGCGGTGCTGACCGGCGAGGCCGGCTTCACGAAGTCCACGGCCGGAACCGTCACCGTGACCGGCTCGAACTCCTACTTCGGAGCCACCACCGTCAACGGCGGCGTGCTGAACATCGTCGGCACCATCGGCGGCACTGGAGGAACGGTCATCACCGGCGGCACGCTGACCATGGCGGGCTCGAACATCGGCACGGGGCAGACCAACGTGACCAATGGCAGGCTCGAGATTCAATCGCCGGCCGGCCTCTACGGCGGCAGCACGTTCTCCTGGACCGCTCAAAACATCACCGTGGGTAGCGGAGGCATTCTCTCCGTGCGGGTGGGCTCCGGCGGCTTTTCGGACGCCAACGTGACGACGCTGCTCACCAATCTCGGCGGCACGGGTGCGGCCGTGAACAACAACGGGCTGATGGCCGGATCCACGATCGGGATCGACACGACGAACGGGCTTTTCACGCTCGCCGATAGCGTTCGCAACTCGACCGGATCGGGTGGCGGTGCGTTGAGCCTGATCAAGTACGGCGGGAACGCACTCTTGGTCACCGGGAGCAACACCTACACCGGGCCCACGACCGTCTCGTCCGGCACGCTTCAGATCGGCAGCGGCGGAGCGGCGGGCGGAATCTGGTCGTCGGGCTCGATCTCGCTCGGCTCGGACGCGGTCCTCGGCTTCAATCGCACTGACGCCTACGGCGGGGCCTACGTCAACCCAATCACCGGCGGCGGTCGCGTTTTGCAGTCCAGCGGCACGCTCACCCTCGCCGGAAGCGGATCCTACTCCGGCGGCACGACGCTCTCGGCCGGCCAACTCAACATCAACACCCCCACCGCCATCGGCACCGGCACGCTTGCGGTGACGGCCGCCGCGACGCTCGGCAACACGAGCGGAGCCGCGATCGCGCTCACCACGAACAACCCGCTCCTCTTCAGTGGTAGCTTCAACTTCTCGGGCCCGAACGACCTGAATCTCGGGACGGGCCCCGTCACGCTCTCGGGGACCACCGCGGCCACGTCCACGGCGAACGTCTCCGCGGGCTCGCTCACGCTCGGCGGTCCGCTCACGACTTCGACGGCGGGCCTGACGAAGACGGGCGCCGGCACGCTCGTGCTCGGCGGCAGCAGTTCCTCGACCGGCCCGACGACGGTCTCGGCCGGCCGGCTGAACGTCAACAATCCGTTTGCCCTCGGCACGGGCACGCTCACGGTGGCCGCCAGCGGCACGCTTGGTAACTCGAGCGGCGGTGCGGTCACGATCGCCGGCAACCCGATCGTCTTCGGCGGCAACTTCACGTACGCCGGCCCGAACGACATGAACCTCGGCACGGGTGCCGTGACGCTCACGGGCACTCCGACGGCGACGGTCTCGTTCGGCACGCTCACCCTCGGCGTGCCGATCACGCCCTCGACCTCCGGCCTCACGAAGGCGGGCGCGGGCACGCTCGTGCTCGCCGGCAACAACTCGCTGGTGACGGGCAGCATGACGGCGAGCGCCGGCATCCTGCGGATGGGGAGCGCGACGGCGCTCGGCACGGGCACGACGACGGTGGCGTCGGGTGCGACGCTCGACCTGAACGGGTTCTCGACGGGCGTTCCTTTGTCGGTGGCGGGGGCGGGCCTCACGGGCGTCTACCCGGCCAACACGCTCGGCGGGATCATCAACTCGAGCACGACGTCGGCATCGACGGTGTCGGGGTCGATGGCCTTCACCGCGGCGACGTCGATCGGCGGGGCGGGCTTGAGCTTCGCGCGTCCGAGCACGGCCGCGGCGACGGCCCCGGCGGCGGGTGCGGGGGATATCACGCTCTCCGGCCCGATCTCGAATGCGGCGTTCGGCCTGACGAAGGTTGGCAACAACCGGCTGTTCGTGACGGGCTCGGCGGCGTACGCCGGTGCGACAACGGTCAACGCCGGCTCTCTCGTCCTCTCCGGCTCCGGCGTGCTCTGGAACCAGACGGGGATCACGGTGAACCCCAACGCCTCGCTCGTTTTCAACAACGCGGCCGGCTTCCCGGCGGCGGCGGCCAGCCGCAGCGGCACGGTGGCGATCCGCCCGATCACGCTGAACGCGGCGACTTTCAACCTCTTCGGGAATTCGAGCGTGTCGGGTACCGAGTCGCTCGGCACGGGCAGCCTCCTTGCCAACGCGGGCTTCAACGTCGTCACGCTCTCCGGGTCGGCGGGCTCGGCCCTCGTGCTCTCGGGCGGCACGCTCAGTACGGCCAACGCCTCGGGCCTGCTCATCCGCGGCAACAACCTCGGCGGCGGTCTGCCCGCGAACGGCCGTACGAACGCGGTCTTCAACACCGCTCCCACGGCGATCGGCAGCACGAACGTCACGAACAACGTTCTCAACAGGGGAATCGTTCCGTGGGCGATCGTGGACCAGTCTGCGGTCGGTTCCGGCACGAGCTTCCTCGTGTACTCAAGCGGCACGGGCGTCCGTCCTCTGGCGTCGACGGAGTACCAGCAGCTCACGACGCTCGGGTCGGGGACGAACGGCAACAACTGGTACGTGTCGTCGTCGTCGCTTTCGGGCACGGCGGGGCAAAACGTGAGCCCCAACAGCCTGACGCTGCAGGGCTCGGGGTCGATTTCGCTCGGCAGCCGCTCGTTCCTGCTGCCGCAGTCCGGCGGCATCCTGGCCTACGGCAGGAACAACGACATCGGCGGCGGACAGGGGTTCATCGGCTCCGGCACGACGAGCCTGTTCGTCACGGTCGCTGGCGGCACGAGCCGGCTGACGCTCTCATCGCCGCTGGGCTATTCGTCGACGTTCACTCCGAGCAGTATCGGCAAGTCAGGCGAGGGAGAACTCGTCCTCTCCGCCGGTGGGTTTCTGCCGCTGCCCGTCTACCTCAACTCCGGCACGCTGACGCTCGCCGGCGGGCAGAACACACTGGCGTACCGGGTGGCGACCCCGCCGGCGGCAACCGCCGTCAACACCGTTGCACCGACCGCAAGCATCCTCTACGTGAGCACCGGCGGCGTGCTCGACTTGAACGGCAACAACCAGGCCTTCGGCGGGCTCGTGGGCAATGCCGGATCCTCCGCCCTTCCGGGCAGTGGTGGCATAGTGACCAATTCGTCGACCACGACGGCGGCGACGCTCACCGTCGTGCCCTTCGCCGCCTCGACGTTTGCGGGAAACATCACGGGCAACCTGAACTTCGCCCGGGCGGGGCTCGGCCTGCTGACGCTGACCGCGTCGAACACCTACACCGGCTCGACGGTCGTGGCTGGGCAGGGCGTGACGCTCCAGGATCTCGGCACGCTCGAGAACACGAGCCGGCTGTCGATCGTCGGCGTGCCCTTGATCTGGAGCGACACGGGGATCGCTGCGGTCGCCAACCGTCTGCCTTCCACAGCGCCGATCGACCTGTTGGGCGGTTCACTCTCGTGGTCGAGCCGCACCAATCTGACGAGCGGGATCTCGACGGGCACGGTGACGCCCGTCCGTGGCAACAGCTATCTGAACGTCGTCACCGCCGGCACCGGCTCGCCGACGCTGACGGTCGCCGGCCTCGGCGGCCGCAGCACCGGTGCGACGCTGACGTTCGCGGGCAGCGGCACACTCGGGTATTCCGGCACGAACGCCGGGATCCTCATCACGGCGAATCCCTCGGTCACGAATGGCATGATCGGTGGCTGGGCGGTGACGAACGCGGTCAACCCGGCCGGTGGCTCGGGCGGCTTCGTGACGTACGACCCGGTCTTCGGCATTCGGCCGGTGGCGAGTTACGCGACGACGGTCGCCCAGATGGCGAGCGGCTCGAACGTCCGGCTCACCACCAGCTCGACGTTCAACGCCGGCACGACCGTGGCCAACAGCCTTACGTTGAACACCACGACCGGGACCTACTCGTTCGGCTCAGTGAGCGACCTCGTCAACCTCGAGAGCGGCGGCATCCTGTTCCAGGCGGCCTCGACGATCGGCGGCACGGCGGGCTCCGGCCGGCTGACCGCCGGCGGCTCCGGGGCCACGAGCGGCACTCGGGAGCTCTTCATCCACGCCCTCGCTTCGGGCACGCTCAACTCGTCGGTGGTCGACAACCCGGCGGGTGCGGCAGTGGCGCTCGTCCTCGGCGGCCAGGTGGGCAACACGTTCCAGCTCAACGGCAACAACACCTACACCGGCGGCAGCTACGTCAACTACGCGACGGTGCTGCTCTCCTCGACATCGGGCTACGCGATTCCCGGCGACCTCTACGCCACCGGCGGCAGCCAGGCGACGGTCGATTCGGCCTCGAACAACACGCTCGTCCGCTGGCTGGCGAACAACCAGATGGCGCCGACCGGCGCGATCGCGATCCGGGGCGGCGCGCAGATCGACCTGAACGGCTTCTCGAACCGGGTCGCGGGCCTCACGTTCGTGAACGACACGTCGGGCACGGGCAACGTTCCGCAGGCGGTGCTGACGGGCACGGGCACGCTCACGGTGGACGGTCCGATCAGCGTGCCGACTCCGACGCAGGCCGCGCTCATTCCGGTGATCGCGGGCAACCTCGACCTGGGCGGTGGCAACCGCACGCTGGCGGTCGATCCCATCGCGGCCGTGCCCGGGCAGATCGGCCTGGCGATCAACGCGGGGATCCGCAACGGCTCGCTCACGTCGACCGGTAGCGGTGTCGTGTTCCTGGGCGGCGTGAGCGGTTCGACGGCGTCGGTGACGCAGAACGCCGGCACGCTCGTGCTTGGCAACACGGGCGTCCTTGGTGGCAGGCTCGCGCTCAACTCGCCGGCGATGCTCGAAATGCGTGGCGGCGCGTTCACGGTCGGTTCGCTCACCGGCTCGGGCACGGTGACGAACAACACGACGTCCATCGGCACGAACACTGCGGCCACGCTCACGTTTGGGGCCGACAGCACGAGCGGGACGTACTCGGGCGTATTCACGAACTTCGTCAACACGCAGCCGGGCACGCTCACGGCGCAGACGCTCAACGTGACGAAGATCGGCAGCGGCACCACGACGCTGACGGGTTCGTCGCAACTGGCCGACATGGGCACGTTCACGCTCTCGCGGGGTGGGATGACGCTGACGGACTCCGGGGCGCTCGGCTTCAACGTGATCACCGTGAACCCGGGGGGCATCCTCACGCTCGACAACTCGGTCCTGGCGATGAACAACAGGCTCGGCGGGCCGACGCTCCTGAGCGCGACCAACGCCCGCGCCGCCGTCACGCTCTCCGCGGGCAGGCTGACCATCGTCGGCAACGCGACCACATCCGGTACCGAGGCGCTCAGCAGCGGTGGACTTTCGGTCAACGCCGGTTTCAACGTCGTCACGCTCTCCGGTTCGGCGAGCACGGCCCTCGTGCTCACGGGCGGGACCCTCAGCGGAACCAACTCCCCGGGGCTACTCATCCGCGGCAACAACCTCGGTGCGGGTCTGCCCGCCAACGGCCGCACGAATGCGATCTTCACGACCGTTCCCGCGGCGATCGGCCAGACGGGCACCGAAGGCACGTTCAACAGGGGGATCGTCCCGTGGGCGATCGTGGACCAGTCGGCGGTCGGTTCCGGCACGAGCTTCTTCGTGTACACGAGCGGCACGGGCGCGCGTCCGCTGGCGTCGAACGAGTACCAGCAGCTCACGACGCTCGCGACGGGGACGAACAACAACAACTGGTACGTGTCGTCGGCCTTGCTTTCTGGCACGGCGGGGCAGAACGTGAGCCCCAACAGCCTGACGCTCCAAGGCTCGGGCTCGCTCACGCTCGGCAGCCGCTCGGTCCTACTGCCGCAGTCGGGCGGCATCCTGGCCTACGGCGGGAACAATGAGATCGGCGGCGGGCAGGGCTTCGTCTCGGGGGCCAACACCCAGAACCTCGTGTTCGCCGTCGCGGGCGGAGCGAGCCGGCTTACCGTCTCCTCGCCGCTGGGCTTCACGCCCGCCGCCGTCGCCGCCAACGTCATCAACAAGTTCGGCGACGGGGAACTCGTGCTGTCGGCCGGCGGGTTCCTGCCCCGGGCGCTCTACCTGAACTCCGGCACTGTGACGCTCGCCGGTGGCCGCAACACGCTGATGCAGGGGCTGGCCGTCGCACCGGCGGCAAACGCCATCAACACGCCGGCCCCGGGTTCCGTCTCGGCGCTCTACGTGAGCGCCGGCGGCGCGCTCGACCTCAACGGCAACGACCAGGCATTCCGTGGGCTGTTCAGCAACGCCGGCAACACGTCGCTGCCGGGCAGCGGCGGCGTGGTGACCAACTCGTCGGCCACGGCGGCGACGCTGACCGTCTTCCCGAATGCCGCCTCGACGTTCGCCGGGAGCATCACGGGCAACCTGGGCTTCGCGAGGGCGGGCCTCAACGTCCTGACCATGACCGCCCCGAACACCTACACCGGCCCGACGGTCTTGGCGGGGCAGGGCGTGACGCTGCAGGATCTCGGCACGCTTGAGAACACCAGCCGCGTGAGCATCGTGGGCGTGCCGCTCTCCTGGATCGACACGGGCTTCGCGCCGGTCTCCAACCGGTTGGGGACGGCGCCGATCGATCTATTGGGCGGTTCGCTCTCATGGACGAGCCGCGCCGATCTGGTTGGACCGCTCGGCGAGGTGACGTCCAGCGCGATCACGACCGGCACGGTGAGTCCGGTGCGTGGCAACTCGTTCTTGAACGTGACCACGACGGGCTCGAGCAACCCGCGAATGACGATCGCGGGCCTTGGCACCCGTGGCACCGGTGCGACGCTCACGTTCGCGGGGTCCGGCACGCTCGGGTATTCCGGCACCAACGCCGGTATCCTGATCACGGCGAATCCCTCGGTCACGAATGGCATGATCGGCGGCTGGGCGGTGACGAACGGTGCCACACCGGGCTTCGGCACGGGCGGGTTCGTGACGTACGACTCGGTCTTCGGCATCCGGCCGCTGGCGACCGTTGGCAACGCGGTTTCCCAACTGTTGAGCGGCTCGAATGTCCGGCTGGCCAGCGGCACGACGCTCGCTGCGGGCACGACCTTGGCCAACAGCCTCGTCTTTGGTGGCGGGTCGCTTTCCTTCGCCTCGCCGAGCGACCTGTTGAACCTTGAGAGCGGCGGCCTCCTCTTCCAGGCGGCCTCGACGCTCGGTGGCACGGCGGGCTCGGGCCGGATCACGGCCGGCGGCTCCGGGGCCACGAGCGGCACGAGGGAGCTTTTCGTCCATAACGTGTCCACCGGCACCCTCACGCTCAACTCGTCGGTGATCGACAACCCGGCGGGTGCGGCGGTGGCCCTCGTCCTCGGGCAGACGGGCACCACGTTCACGCTCGCCGGCAACAACACCCATACGGCCGGCACGTACGTCAACTACTCGATCGTGCAGCTCGCGTCACCGGCGGGCTACGCGATCCCCGGCGACCTCTACGCCACCGGCGGCAGCACGGCGACGGCCGACTCGCTCTCTTCGGCCACGGTCGTCCGCTGGCTGACGAACAACCAGATGGCGCCGACGGGTTCGATCGCGATCCGGGGCGGCGCGCAGATCGACCTGAACGGCTTCTCCAACACGATCGCCGGCCTGTCGTTCATGAACGACACGCAGGGCTCGGGCCTCGCGCCGCCGGCGGTGCTGACCAGCAGCACCAACGGGACCGGTCTTCTCACGCTGACCGGTCCGATCAGCGTGCCGAATCCGACGCAGGCCGCGCTCATTCCGGTGATCGCAGGCAACCTCGACCTGGGCGGTGGCAACCGCACGGTGGCGGTCGATCCCATCGCGGCCGTGCCCGGCCAGATCGGCCTGGCGATCAACGCGGGGATCCGCAACGGCTCGCTCACGTCGACCGGCAATGGCGTGGTGTTCCTCGGCGGCGTGAGCGGCCCGACGGCGTCGGTGGCGCAGAACGCCGGCACGCTGGTGCTCGGCAACACGGGCTTCCTGGGGGGCGGCCTCTCGCTCGGCTCGGCGGCCACGCTCGACATGCGTGGCGGGGCGTTCACGGTGGGGTCGCTCGCCGGCAGCGGCACGGTGACCAACGATACGACCTTCAGCGCCGCGAGCACCGCCGGCACGCTCACGTTCGGCTTCGACAACACGAGCACGACGTTCTCCGGCGTGATCACGAACTTCAACAATGCCCTTCTGGGGGCGGTCACGGGGATGCCGCTGAACCTCACGAAGATCGGCTCGGGCACGACCTCGCTCACCGGCATCTCCAACACGGTCGACACCGGCACCTTCACGATCTGGCAGGGTGGGGTTGCGTTCTCGGGGGCCGGGGCGTCCGCGTTCAACGCGGTGACGGTCAATCGTGGAGGTTCGCTCGTCCTCGACAACTCGTCGGCGGCAGTGAACAACCGGCTCGGCGGACAGACGCTGTTGAACTCCGTCGCCGCCCGCGGAGTCGTCACGCTTGGCGGTGGGTCTCTCGGGCTCGTGGGCAATGCGACCACGATGGTGAGCGAGACCGTGGCGACGCTCTCGCCTGGCAGCGGCGGCAGCCTGATCACGATCGATGCCGCGAACACGGCCGGTATCACTCTCAGCACCGGCACGATCGGCGCGCAGAACTCGCAGGGCTCGATGCTCATCCGCGGCATCGACGCAACCGCGCCGGGATCGAACGTGGGCACGCTGCTTACGACCTTTGGCATCACCACCGGCACGGCGGGTACGAAGACGATGCCCATCCGGCCCGACATCATCGTCGATCCGAACTCGACGGGCCTCGGCACGGGCTTCGCGGTCCGCGAGACGGGTAACAACCGGCTGCGGGCGATCGCGCCATCGGAACTCGAGGGCACGCTCGCGGCGGCGGTGACCACCGCCAACTACGGGCTCTCGACGACGCAGTCGGCGCCGTTGTCGTCGGCGAGTGGTGTGCAGATGATCCAAAGCCTCACGTTGAACTCCGGCGGCGGCGTGGTGGGCCTGCTCGACTCGCAGCTGACCGTGACCTCCGGCGGCATCCTGGCCTTCGCCGGCAACACCGGGCTCGGCGTCGGCAAGATCACGTCGGGCGGCAGCACGACGGTGCTCCACACGATCGGCACGGGTACGCTCTCGCTCGACGGCTCGATCGTGAACTCGACCGCCGGGATCGTGAAGGCCGGCGACGGCACGCTCGTCCTCGGCCGCCGGCAGTACTACACCGACACGGCCGGGACCAACGGCACGACGATCAACGGCGGCACGCTGCGGCTGGCTGGGGGCGACAACACGATCCTGGTGCGGGGGACGGCGGCGACGCCGACGCTCTCCAGCCTCTTCGCCAACGGCGGCACGTTCGACATGAATGGCACGACGCAGTTGGTCGAGCGGATCCAGAGTGTCGGCACGCTGCCTGGCACCGGAGCTTCGATCGCGGGCACGTCCGGCAGCCGGCTGGTGAGCGTGACCTCCGGGAACACGACCTTCGCCGGCTCGCTCACGGGTGCCGTCGAGCTGCAGAAGTCGGGCACGGGCGTGCTCACGCTCGTCTCGGGCCAGGACACGACGGGCGGGGTGATCGTCCGCGGCGGCGGTCTCACGCTCCGCGACTCTGGCTCGTTCTCGGCGTCGTCGGGCGTGACGGTGAACCAGGCCACGCTCCTGTTCGACGACACGGGTCTCTCGGCGAATACGTCGCGGCTCGGATCATCGCCGCTCACGCTCGCTGGGGCGAGCCTCACGGTCCTGAGCCGCCAGAGCACGCAGCCGGTCTACGCCCTCTCGAGCCTGGGTCTTTCCGGCGGCCAGTCGACGATCACGCTCACACAGCCGGCAGGGAGCGGGACCAGCGGTTCGTCGCTCGACGTCACGGTCTCGTCGCTGTCGCGGACGGCCAACTCGGTACTCAACATCGTCGGCAGTAACGCCGCGACGGGCCTCGGCCAGCCGGGCCCGAATCCCCGGCTCGCGCTCACGGGCACTTCGAACACGAGCGGCATCCTCGGCGGCTGGGCGGTCATCTCGAGTACCAACTGGGCGACGCTCGCGCTCAACGGCTCGGGCGTGGTGGGCGGCCTCGGCGACCTCGGCTTCACGCCCTTCACGACCGGCACGACCATCCTTACCGCCGGCAACGCGCCGACGGCGAACCTGACCGACTCGGCGGCCCGGACGGGCATTCCGACCACCACGATCAACTCCTTCCGGCTGACGGCCGGTGTCGCGAACACGCTCGGCACGGCGGGGACCCCGGCGACGCTCACGCTCGCGAGCGGCGGGCTCATGTCGATCTCCGGATCGTCCCAGTTCACCGAAGGCGCGACCGCCGGCGGCTCCGGCATCACCTCGGGCACCGACAACCTCTTCACGTTCGTGACTTCCAGCACACTCAACCTCGCCGTGCCCATCAGGAACAACGGTGCGAATCCGATCGGCCTGACGAAGAGCGGGGACGGCATTCTGAGGCTCTCCGCGACGGCCAACAACACCTACTCGGGCACGACGGTCGTCAACGCCGGCACGCTGCTGCTCGGAGGCACCGGCAACGTGCAGGTTCCGGGCAACCTCGTGATCGCGGGCAACGGGGCGGCGGTGACGATGTCGGGCACGCAGGGGCAGATCGCCTCCACGAGCACGGTCTCGCTCCTCGGCGGCGGCGTGCTCACGCTCACCGGCAGCAACACGCTCGCCGGCCTCGTCTTCGACAACCTCGGCGGCAGTGCGACGCCGACCGTTGCGGTCGGCACCGGCCGGCTCACGCTCTCCGGGTCCGGTGCGATCACGGCCTCCAACGACAACCCGGCGTTCACGCCCACGATCTCGGGATCCTCGCTGGTCTTCACGGACGCCAATCCCGTGATCACGACCTCCGGTCTCTCGCCGCTGGATCTCCTGATCTCGGGCACGATCACGTCGGCCGGCGGGCGGATCACGAAGGCGGGCGTGGGCAGCCTCGTGCTCAGCGCGAGCAACACGTTCACCACCGGCGTGAACCTCTCTGCCGGCACGCTCTTCGTGGACAATAGCGCCGCCCTCGGCACGGGCACGCTGACCTTCACGGGCGGCAACCTGCAATCGCTCTCCGGCGTGCGGACGATCGCCAACCCCGTCACGGTGGCGGGTGACTTCTCGCTCGGCGGCTCGCTGGGCACCAACGACATCATCCTCTCCGGCACGGTCGACCTCGGGGCATCGCAGCGGACGATCACGGTGGCCGACATCGTCTCGAGCGGGACGCTCTCCGGCCTGGTGACCGGTGCGGGCGGCCTGACGAAGGCTGGCAACGGTCTGCTCCTGCTCTCGGGCACGAACACGTTCGGCGGCCCGCTTGTGATCAACCGGGGCACGCTCGTCACCGGCTCGATCACCAGCGGCGGCGTGGCGGGGGCCACCGGCACCTCGTCGGCCGACCCGGCCAACCTCGTGCTCGGCGGCGGCCGGCTGCAGTACACGGGCGCGACGGGCACGACCAACCGCGGCTTCACGCTCACCAATTCCACCAACAGCGCCATCGACGTCACGACCGGGGCCACGAACCTCGCCTTCACCGGGCCGATCGCGGCCTCGACGGGCGGTTTCGCGAAGCTCGGATCCGGCACGCTCACCCTCACGGGAAGCAGTGACTATACGGGGTCCACCTCCGTCTCCGCGGGCACGCTCAGGATCGGCAGCGCCGGCACGACCGGCGGCATCTGGTCGTCGGGCACGATCTTGCTCGGCCTGAGCGGGACGCTCGACTTCGCCCGCACCGACAACTACGGCGGCGCCTACGCCAACCCGATCACGGGCCCCGGCCGAATCCAGCTTTCGAGCGGCACGCTCACGCTCACCGGGGCCAACGACTACTCCGGGAGCACGAACATCACGGCCGGCAGCCGCCTGGTGATCGGCCCCGGAGGCCGCCTCTTCGGCACCGGCACTTCGAGCACGATCACGAACGCCGGCACGCTCGAGTTCGCCAGTGCCGAAGCCTCGATGGTGGGCGGCGTGATCAGCGGCACGGGCGGCCTGGTGAAGGGCGGCGCCGGCCTGCTCACGCTCTCCGGCACCAACATCTTCACCGGCGGCCTGACGCTCTCGGCCGGGACGCTCTCACTCGACAACAACGCCGCCCTCGGCGGCGCTACGAGCCGGCTCACGATCCTCGGCGGCGCCCTCGACGTCACGGCCGCCCGCACGATCGCCAACAACAACCCGCAGACCTGGAACAACGGCTTCACGTTCCTCGGCTCTAACTCGCTCAACCTCGGCACCGGCACCGTGACGCTCGGCGTGACGCCGACCGTCACGGTCACCTCCTCCACGCTGACCGTCGGCGGCCGGATCGACGGCACCGGCTTCGGCCTCACGAAGTCCGGGGCTGGCGCGCTCCTCCTCTCCGCCTCCAACGCGTACACGGCCGCCACGACCGTGAATGACGGCACGCTCGCCATCGGCCACGCCTTCGCCATGGGCAGCGGCACGGCGGCGCTGACGGTCAACGGTGGCCGGCTCGACCTGGGCGGGCTCGGCGTCAGCCGCAGCGGCCCGATCACGCTCGCCGGCGGCACGATCGCCTCCGGAACGCTCACGAACACGGGCTCCGCCCTCGACGCCCGGAGCGGGGCGATCGTCTCCGCCCTCGCCGGCGCGGCCGGCCTCGTGAAGACCACCGCCGGAACCGTCGTTCTCTCGGGCTCCAACACGTTCGCCGGCAACACCACCCTTACCGAAGGCGTCCTCTCGCTGGAGAGCGCGACGGCGCTTGGGAACAGCGGCACCATCGGCTTCGGCGGCGGCACGCTGCGGTTCGCCGCCTCCGGCACGACCGATTACTCGTCCCGGTTCAGTTCAGCCGCGAGCCAGGCCTACAACCTCGACGTCGCCTCGACGGGCACCGTCACGCTGGCCAGCCCCTTCGGCGGCTCCGGCGGCACGCTCGCGAAGATGGGCGCGGGCACGCTCGCGATCGCCGGCACCACCGCCTACACGGGCAACACGCTCGTCTCCGACGGCACGCTCGTCGTCAGAGGTTTGCTCAATTCGCCGCTGACGACCGTGCAGGCGGGCGGCGTGCTCGGCGGTTCGGGGCGGCTCGCGGGCGGCCTCACCGGCGACGGCCTCATCGCCCCGGGCAATTCCCCGGGCATTCTGACGGTGACGGGGCAGCTGACGCCGACCGGCACGACTTCGTTCGCCTTCGAGTTCTCCGGCACGGGGAGCCCGGCGTGGAACACCGCCACGGCGAGCATCAACGACGTGCTGCGGCTCACCAACGCCGATCCCTTCACGAGCCCCCTGACGACCGGCAACCTTGTGAACATCTACTTCGATGTCGAGACTCTGGCCAACGGCGATGTGTTCCTCGGCGGGTTCTACAGCGACAGCCCGAACGAGTTGCTCGACTTCGCCGCGGAGATCGGCTCGCCGACCTACGCGTTCTACGTGCTCGGCGACGGGAGCGGCACGTCGATGAGCTATAACGGCAAGAACTATTACTCGCTCGCCAACTACGATCCGTCGCTGATGAACATCGCCGTGAGCGTGGTGACGGTGCCGCAGGCGAACTACGCTGACGGCACGATCTACGACGGCCAGGTGACGCAGTTCGTGATCATCCCCGAGCCGACATCGCTGGCCCTGGCCGGCCTGGGCGTCGCCATCGCGGCATGGGCACTCCGCCGCCGGAAGTGATGCCACGCTTCATTGTCGAAGCGCGGGCCCTCGATATGCTAGCCCGGGCCGCCTTCGCAGCAGGTCTCGCAGATCGTGTGACACTGCGTGCACTGAAGCTTCGCGCGGATCTCGATGAGTACACCCCCGCAGGCCGGGCAGGCTGGCCGGACGCGGCATGCTTCCCCATCCTCGGGCAATGCGGCCGGCTGCGATCCGCGATCAGCCTCTGAATCCATCTGGGATCTTCCCTGCCTGGCGAAGCGACCAGCCGGCGCCGAGAAACATCGCGCTGCTCGACAGCAGGTTCACGCCAACGAAGATACCGAGCAGCACCTCTGCCGCTGCCGGCTTGGCCGTGAGCAGGATTGCCCCCAGTATCGCCGTCAGCGCCCCGTCGAGCAGCAGCCAGCCCCAAGGGAGCCCGCTCGGCACCACGAAGGCGGCCGACAGCTTCGCGGCCGCCTCGAAGAGCAGGATGATCGCCAGGAACGTCACGAGCGCCTCGACCCCGGCCTGCGGCAGCACGAGCATGCCGACGCCCGCCACGATCGACAGCACGCCGCAGGCGAGCGTGAGCCAGAAGCCCCGCCAGGTGAAGGTGCCGGCCGTCATCGCGACCTGCGACGCCCCCGCCGTCACCAGCGCGATGCCGCAGAGCATCGCCACCGCGGTCGCTGCCGCCCATGGCGCCGCGACGGCGAGGAATCCCAGGAGGGCGAGCAGTCCGCCGACGAGCAGGCTCCACCGCGAGACCTTCGCCGCCAAGGACGGCCCGCCGGCCTCCGATTCGTATTCGATCTGCATGGTAAACCTCGTTGAATCCCGAACGCTCCGGCTTGTGCGAGCCGCGTCGACGAAAATTCTACCAGCCGGGCAGCCGGGGCGTTTGACCCGTGCGAACCGGCCGTGCTAGGGTCGTTCCGGAGCGAAGCATGCCCCTTGACAGCGATTCCCCGTCCTCGGGCCTTTCCTCGCAGCCGCGACGTGTCGCGGCTGCCGCGGGGGACGATGCCACGCACGTCCTGAAGCGGTCTTCCGACAGCGCCGACGCGACGGTGCTCTCGCCGGCCGCCGGGCCGACCGGCTCGTCGCTCCATGGCGGACTGACGCCCCCGCTCCGCCGGACGCAGTCGGCCGTCCAGGAGGTCGGCAGAGCGCTCGAGGGAACGACCCTCGGCGTCTACGAGCTCGAGCAGTTCGTCGGCGGGGGCGGCATGGGCGCGGTTTTCCGTGCCCGCGACACGACTCTCGACCGCACCGTGGCCGTCAAGGTCCTGTTCGCGGAGTCGTCGGCCGACGAGGAGCTCGTTCGGCGATTCCGCAACGAGGCGCAATCGGCCGCGCGTCTCGACCACGAGAACATCGGCCGCGTTCACGCGGTCGGCTACGAGGGCGGCTGGCATTTCATCGTCTTCGAGTACATCGAGGGGAGAAATCTGCGGGAGCTCGTGTCCGAGAGCGGGCCGTTCGACGTGCCCCGCACGGTTGCCGTCGCGGTTCAGATCGCCGTGGCGCTCGCGCACGCGTCGGAACGCGAGGTCGTCCATCGTGACATCAAGCCCTCGAACATCATCATCACGCCCGATGGGCAGGCGAAGCTGGTCGACATGGGGCTCGCGCGGCTCCACCAGGTGAGCGGCACGAACGACCTCACCGTGAGCGGCATGACGCTCGGGACGTTCGACTACATTTCACCGGAGCAGGCGAGGGACCCGAGGGGCGCCGACGTCCGCAGCGATCTCTACTCGCTCGGCTGCACGCTCTACTTCCTGCTGGCTGGGCGGCCGCCGTTCGCCGAGGGGACGATGGTGCAGAAGCTGCTCCAGCACCAGCAGGATGTGGCGGTGCCGATCGGCCAGATCCGGCCGGACGTGCCGCGGAAGCTCGCCGCGGCCGTGACCCGGCTCATGGAAAAATCCCCCGACGACCGCTACCCGCATCCACTGGACCTCGTGGCCGACCTTGCGGGGCTCGCGGACGAGTTGGGCGTCGGCATGGCGGTGCCGCGGGCCACGGCGGTTGCGCCGTCGGTGGTGACGCCGTGGCGACTCTCCGACCACGTTCCGTGGCTCGTGCCAGTCGCGGCCTTCGGAGTGATCGTGGCAGCGCTCTTCTGGAAGCAGGGGCAGGGGCGTTCGACGGGGGTCTCGCAGCCGCCGGCTCAGGTCGCTGCGACGGCGGGCACGGTGATCCGTCCTCCGGTAGGCCGGCTTGCCGAGGCCGTGACGCAGGCGAAGGACGGCGACGTGCTCGAGATCGAGTCCATTTCCGTCGGTGTGCGGGTCGAGCCGGCGTTCTCCATATCGGGCAAACGGGTCGTGATCAGGGCCGCCGATGGAACCCGGCCCACCCTCAGCTTGGCGACCCCGGAATCGAGCGGTGGCGAACGGGTCGGCCGGGCCCTGATCCCGATCGAGTCGGGGAGCCTCGTGATCGAGGGAATCGATATCCGCTGCGAATCGCCTCATCCCCGCCGCGGGGAAAGCCTGTTCCTGATGAAGGGGGCGAGCGAACTGGAGTTGCGCGACGCCAGCGTCGAACTGGCAGGCGACGTCGCCGAGGCGGACCTCGCCGGTGAGCCGCCGGTCGTGATCGACGTCGAGGGATCGGAGGAACCGGTCCGGCGGGTGATCCGGTTCGAGCGGGCGACGGTGTCGGGCGATGCGACGGTGATCCGGGCTTTTGGAGCCGGCGAGATCGCGGTGACGGTATCATCGAGCCAGGTCACGACCGCTCGCAGGTTCCTCGTGGTCGAGGGGGGAGCGTCGTCCGGGGCGGTCGCGAGGCTCTCGCTCGACCGGTCGTTCTTCGCCTGCGACGAGGGGCTCGTCTGCCTGCTCGACGCCCCGGCACGGCCGATGTTCGCGTCGTTGTTTGCGACTGCCAGGGCATCGAGGTTCGTCGTGCCGCAGGGCGCCGCGCTCGTCGTTCAGTCGGGCATCGAGACGCCCGAGGCCTACCAGGCCGCCGTGGAGTGGATCGATGCCGGCAGCCGGTACGAGGGGAGCGACATCTACCGTCGGATCGACGGGGCGGCCGAGCGGATCGACATCGACTTCGCGGCCGCGGCGGCGCCCATGGAGCACTCGTCGCGGATCGGCCCCGCCGACTCGCCCTAGTTGACCTTGGAAAAGGCGGGATTCGCCGGCCGATTGCTTGACATCCCGCGCCGCCGCAGGGTCTGATAATGGGACCGTGGCGAAAGCCTTCGATCATGTTCTCCAGGAGATGTTCCCGCATGGCTCGCAGCAATCGTTTTCCGCATCGTTTCGCGGTGGCCGTCGGTCTCGTCGTGGCAATCGTGGCGGCGGCCACGGCCCGTCCCGCCTACGCCATCAAGCAGTTCTTCGACGAGTTCAAGGCGATGTACGTGAAGGCCGACAGCGCCGATGCGGCCGAGAAGGCCCTCGCGGCGGCGGTGGAAACCGAGAAGTGCAACGTCTGCCACGTGGGAAAAAGCAAGAAGGATCGCAATGCCTACGGTGAGGCGCTCGCGGGGCTCCTCGACAAGAAGGAAGACGCGAAGAACGTCGAGAAGATCAAGGCCTCGCTCGAAAAGGTCGCCGGCATGCCGAGCGACGGCAAGAGTGGCCCGACCTTCGGTGCGCTCATCAAGGAAGGGAAGCTGCCTGGCGGCGCGCCGGCGCAGTAAGGCTCACTTCGCGGTTTTGCGGCAAATTCTTCAGGAATCAGCCGCTTCCAGGGCGGCTTCGGCGAGAAATGCGTCGAAGCCGCCCTCGTTTTTTTCCCGGTCGGCAGCGAGCTTCATGGCGGCGTCGGCCGGACAGAAGATCCGCACCCGTTTCACGACGTTGTCGAACTGCTCGTGCGCCAGCGCCCGCACGAGCGGAGAGACGTCCTCGAGCCGATGCCAGGTCACCCCGCCGGCTGCTTGCCGCTCCACGGGCAGGCGGAACTCGACCTCGCGCGCCACCGGCGGCGCGTCGATCACGACGAGATCGGGCTCGATCGCTACGCCTGTCCGCGACGACAGGATCGCGGCGAGGCGGTGGGAGGCCCTCTCCATCGCGGCGTAGGGTCTGCCCGAGTAACGCCGATGCACGTCGGGCCGCTCCAGCGAGTCGAAGCTCGCGACCCGTTTCAGGAGCCGTCGACGCTCGCCGAAGAGGCCCTCGGCCAGCACCGCCCCCGGCGCGCCGCGTGACACGGCGAGGATCCAGTCGGTGAACTCGCGGTCGTCGAATCGCACGAACTGTTCCGGCACGATGCGGTCCCGCACGAGCCAGACCGCCCGCTGCAGCATGGCGGTGGCCGCCCGCACGGTGTGGTGCCAGTAGACCTCGCTGAACATGACGGTCCGCGCCGTCACGAGCATCTCGGCCGCCGCGCGGCCCTTCTCGCTGATGCCGAGCGACCGGCCGTCCGGAGCGACTCGGAGGCTCGACAACAGCCGTTCCTCGTCGAAATGCCGGCCGTATGGAACCCCCGCATGGAGGCTGTCGCGGGCGAGGTAGTCCATCTTGTCGACGTCGACCGGCCCCGACAGGAGCGAGGAGAGCAAGAGCCCCGCCGGATCATCCGCCTCGCCCCCGATGAGCCCGCTCACCCGCTCCGCGGAGACGCCCCATTGCCGCGAAAGCACGTCCGCCACCTCCCCATGCGTCACGAGTCCGTGGACGAGCGACTCGTGGGCGGGGAGCCCCTCGAGCCTGATGTCCTCGATCGGATGGCAGAAAGCCCAGTGGCCGATGTCGTGGACGAGGGCGGCGACGACGAAGGCCTTCGCATCCGCCGGACTCACGCGGTCGCTGAATGCCTTGTCGTGGCGGAGCCGACCGAGAAACTCGAGCGCCAGCCGGTAGACGCCGAGCGAATGCTCGAACCGCGTGTGCACGGCGCCCGGGTAGACGAGCGACACGAGCCCGAGCTGGCTGACCCGCGAGAGCCGTCGCATCGCCGGGGTGTCTATGAGCGCCCGCACCCGTCGCGTGAGCGGCACCGAAAGGTCGGGCGGAATGCGGACCGCGTGGGTTCCGGTGCCCAGCATCGCGATTTCCGGAACGGCGTCGCCGATCGTCATCTCGTGGGGCCCGGGGGGAGGCGGAGCGGAAAAGTCAAACCGGCGACAGGCCCGCGAGCCAACGCAGCGTCGCGGTCACGAGCACGTAGAAGCTGTAGTGGATCACGGCCGGCCCCCAGTCGAGCTCGAGCGAGGCGAGCGCTGCGACGGCGCCAGCCGCGAAGAAGAGGGGACCGATGAAGACCCACTGGTACATCTCCGAGGTCGCCTCCGCGGGCATGAACGACCGCACACCCCACAGCACCGCGTAGACGGCCGCGCAGGCCGCGGCCCGGGCGAGCAGCGACGAGCCCCGGAAAGGTTCGAGATCGCGGTCGCGGACCATCGCATACCCGACGATCGCGCATGCCAGGCCGATCGCGAGGGCCGCCGGTCCGAGCAACACGACCGAAGGACCGCCCGGGCCGAACGCCCGGCCGGCGATCCAGGCCGCAGCGGCGGTCGCCGCGAATCCGGCCGCCACCAGCACGATCCTGCCGATGGCGACGGGCAAGTTCCGCCGCGGCAGCGGCTTCATCGGCACCTGGGGGCCCCCCTTGGCCTGGGCGACCGACGTCTCCGGCTCATGGATCACGACGGCCTGCTCCGCCTTGGGAATCGTGATCGGCTTCTTGCATTTCGGGCACGGCCCGGTCCGTCCCGCGTACTGGTCGCTGACGGTGAATCTCGATTTGCACCCCGTGCAGACGATGACGATCGGCATGGTGCACCAGGAATTCTTGGGAGCGGCCGGAAAGTCCGGAAGTTTCGGCCCCGCCGCCGCATGCGTCAAGACTCCGGCCCGCAGGCTAGAATTGGGGCATGTCCGACGAACCGACGAACATCATCCGCCGCTCGAAGCCCGTCGCCAAGCCGGAGCAGCCTGCCCGGGCGCAGGGGGGCACCATCCGCTTCTCCTGCAGCAACGGCCACGCGATCACGGTCCCGGCGAAGCTCGCGGGCAAGCGGGGGGCGTGCTCGAAGTGCGGCGTCGCGGTCGTGATTCCGCTGAGGTCCGACGAGCCCGGGCCTCCCGGCCCTGTGCCGGAGGCCGCCGAGAAGCCCGAGGAATCGGCCGGTGCGGCCCAGGGCGTCACAGAGCCCGGGGTCGAGACTGCCGGGGAGGCGATGGCGGGCCCGCCGGTCGAAGTGCCCGATTTTTCGGGCATTGGTGGGTCCGAGGGAGAGGCCGTCGTGGAGCCGGGCCCGGTGGCGGATGCCTTCGACGGGCTCGCGGACGCGGTGAGCGAAGCGGTGCCGCCCGCCTTCGACGGGATCGAGCCCGCCACCACGCCTGAAATGGACGGCATCGACAACCCGACCGCGGTGCTCGTCGCCAAGCTCTTCGGCGAGACGGAGCACGGCGGCGTGGTCGAACTCCATCTCAAGAGCGGACAGATCGTGATGCCGCTGTTCTACGACTTCAACTGGTCTCGGGGCACACACGGCGTCTTCGCTGCGGAGAACTCGTCCGACAAGACGATCACGCTCATGGCCGTGGCGTGGGATAGCGTCGAGCAGGTGATCATCCGCAAAGTGAAGGGGCTCCCCGACGGCATGTTCGAGTGAGGCGTCATCCCCCCGGGCCTCGCCGCTTCAGGTCTCGTCGTCGTCCTCGCTGAGATCCCCCTCGGTGATCATCGTAAAGCCCTTGCTGCCGAGGGTCTCGAGGCCCATCTCGGTGTTGTCGACCATGAGGGCCACGGCCGGGCGGCCCCCGGGGCCGGGCGAGGATCGGGTAGGCCTGGATGATGTTCACCTCGGCCTGCAGGAGCGCCGTGCATATCCGCAGGAGCGGCTGCCTCGTCATCGGAAGCTCGACGCCGATGAGGTCGCTCTCGATGAGCGCAAGCCCGGCCCGCTCCAGGATCTCCCGGCCTTGCTCGGGATGGCTCAGCAGGAATCTCACGAACGCGCACTCGCCGGAGTCGTTGATCGAGAGCGCGACGATCCGCACCCTCGATCCCTCGAATCGGCGGACGACCTCCAGCAACTGCCCGACGCGGTTCTCGAGGAAGACGGTGAATTGCCGGAGCGTGGGCCAGTTGCGGCCCCGCGCGGTCGCGAACCCGATCGAGCCGCCCTCAGACGAATCTCCGATGCTCATGCTCCGCTCGATATTCCGGAGTCCGTTATTCCCGAGTCCATCGCCGAAACCGGATCGTTCCAGGCTTGGCTGGCCGCGGTCGACGGGGTACCGTCAGGCCGTGCGACGAACGTACGGGAAAGAATAGGGTTTCGCGAGCCGGCCATGCAACAACGATTCCACGACCTGGAGATTCGCGTCCGCTACCAGGAGACCGACCAGATGCGTCGCGTCTACCACGGCAACTACCTCGCCTACTTCGAGATGGGGCGGACCGAGATGCTCCGGGCGGCCGGCGGAAGTTACCGGGTGTTCGAGGAGGCGGGGCTCTTTCTCGTCGTGGCCGAGGCGAGCGTGCGGTATCTCAAGGCAGCGGAATACGACGACCTGATCGTGGTGCGGACCCACGTCGGGCTGATTCGGCTCGCGAGCGTCGAGCACACCTACGAGGTGCTTCGTGACGGGGAACTCCTTGCGACAGGCCGCACGCTGCTGGTCTGCGTGAACCGCGAGGGGAACGTCACCCGCCTGCCGGAGTGGCTCTTCGGCCCCAGAGCGCCGCAGGCCCGTCGCGGGGGCGACGGGCCTGCGGGTGTGAATCACGACTGATGCCGTCGGGGGCCACCTGGGGGCCGCCTTGGCGGACGGTCGAGCCGTCGGCGTCGAACTACCGGCCGAGGAACGTCCGGCGGAGCCACTCGTTCTTCCGCCGCTCCATCTCGATGAGCGTGGCGATCGGGCCGCGGCGGGCGACGAGGTTCGAACCGCTCGTGTACTGGGCGGCCGAGGCGATCGAGCCGGCGGCGATGGCGAAGGAAGCGAGAAGGGCGACGACGAGGACCTTGCGGGCCATGGGAGGAATCTCCGTTGAGGGGGGAGGCGAAATGGGGAATCCATGACGCCGTGCAGGGAGAAGTCGGCAGGGTCTCCCCTCGCCCCGAAAAAATTTTTTTGGCGCCGTCGAGGTTTTCCCGACCCCGACAACCGGACGGGATCAGGGCCTCCGGCAAGCTTCCGGCGGCCGGGGGGCCGCCGGCGAGTGGGCGAAGAGGGGCTCGAACCCCCGACCCCCTCGGTGTAAACGAGGTGCTCTGACCAACTGAGCTATTCGCCCGCAAGTGCGATGATACCACGCGGCCGTCGATTCCCGGGAATCAACCCGCCGGCTTGGGCGGTGCCGCAATCCGGATTCCGAGTTCCACGAGCTGCTTCGGGTCGACCGTGCCCGGGGCACCGGTCATCAGGTCGCTCGCGCTTTGAGTCTTTGGGAAGGCAATCACGTCGCGGATGGAGTCCAGGTTCGCCATCAGCATCACCCAGCGGTCGATGCCCAGAGCGATGCCGCCGTGCGGCGGTGCGCCGCTGCGGAGGGCCTCGAGCAGGAATCCGAACCGTTCCTTCGCCAGCTCCGGAGAGATGCCCAGGAGCGAGAAGACCTGCTCCTGCACGCGACTGTCGTGGATGCGGATCGTGCCGCCGCCCGCCTCCGATCCGTTGATGACGAGGTCGTAGGCCACCGCCCGACAGCCTGCGGGGTCGCTCTCCAGTCGGTCGAGGTCCTGCGGCCGCGGCGCCGTGAACGGGTGGTGCATCGATGCCCAGCCGCCTGTCTCGGAGTCCTTGGCGAACATCGGAAAGTCGACGATCCACGAAAAGTGCATCGTGCGGGGGTCGTAGAGGCCAAGGGAAGCCCCGAGCCGCTTGCGAAGCGTATGGAGCGCCTTGCAGGTGACGTCGAAAGTGTCCGCGACGAGCAGCAGAAGGTCGCCGGGCCTGGCCGCCATCCGCTCGACGAGCCGCGCACCGACGCCGTCGGCGAGGTTCTTGGCGACCGGGCCGGCGAGCGCGCCGTTGGCGTCGAGCTTGAGCCAGACGAGCCCCTTCGCGCCGGCCTCGACGGCCACGTTCGTGAGGTCGTCGAGATCCTTCCGCGAAAACGTCTCGGCCGCCCCCGGGACGCGGATGCCGCGGACCCTGCCGCCCGCCTCGACGGCTGAGTGGAAGACGCGGAACGAGCTTTCCGCGGCGATCGTCGAGCAGTCGACGATCTCCAGGCCGAACCGGAGGTCCGGGGCGTCATGGCCGAACCGCTCCATCGCCTCGTCCCACGAGAGCCGCGGCAGCGGCGTGGCCACGTCGATGCCCAGGATCGCCTTCGCGGTCCTCGCGACGAGCCCGTCGATGACCCCCATCACGTCGTCGGCCTCGACGAACGACATCTCGAGATCCAGCTGCGTGAACTCGGGTTGCCGGTCGGCCCGCAGGTCCTCGTCGCGGAAGCACCTCGCGACCTGCACATAGCGGTCGAAGCCCGCCATCATGAGCAGCTGCTTGTAGAGCTGGGGCGACTGCGGCAGCGCGTAGAAACTGCCGTGCGCGAGGCGGCTGGGAACGAGGTAATCCCGGGCGCCCTCGGGGGTGCTGCGGCCGAGCATCGGCGTCTCCACCTCGACGAAGCCCTGCTCGTCGAAGTAGTCCCGCATCAGCTTGACGATGCGGTGACGCAGGAGGAGGTTCTCTTGCATCGCGGGCCTGCGGAGGTCGAGCCAGCGGTGCGCGAGCCGGATGTCCTCGCCCGGCAGTTCCGTGGCCCCGGGCTGGAACACGGGCGTCTCCGCCTCGCTCTGCACTTCGAGCGACTCGCAGAGCAGCTCGATGCCGCCGGTCGGCAGCTTCGGATTGAGCGTTCCCTCCGGCCGCGGGCTGACGACGCCCCGTGCGAGCACCACCCACTCCGGGCGGACCCGCTTTGCGGCGGCGAGCGTCCCGGGGGGGCTCTCGGGGCCGACGACGACCTGCGTGCGGCCGTAGCGGTCGCGAAGGTCGATGAAGATCACCCCCTTGTGGTCCCGCACCCGGTCGACCCAGCCGCCGAGGGTCGCCGTCGTCCCGGCATGCTCGTTCCGCAATTCGCCGCAGGTGTGTGTCCGAAGCACGATTCCAACCTTTCTGTACCGTCTGGAGAGCCGCCTGTTCTCAGGGTAACCGTCCGCAGGTTATCCATCCGCAGGGTAATCGTCCGGGCAATCGTCCCCGCGTCAACCGAGGCGGCCGATCACGACGAGCACGAGGGACAGGAGCATGCCGACCGCCGCCACGGCGATCGCCGCGTAGAGCGGCGTCGCGATGCCGAGCCCGGTCGAATCGCCCGCGAAAACCGCCGTGAGCGAGACGGCGGCGAATACCACGGCACACGCGAGGCAGGTCCAGGCCAGGATCTTCTGCATGGCTCGAACGGTTCCTGCGAATCAGCGTTCCGCACCGAAGGCCAGTTCGAGCTGCGCCTGCTCGTCCTCGCCGTTGAGCTCCCGGAAAAGGAGGCTCGGCTGGATGTCCCGGTTGTGCTGGTACTTGTCGCTCGAATACTCGACGATGTCGCCGACGATCTGGTGGAAGAAGATCTGGCAGATCGAGACGCCGGGGTAGATCTTCACCGGCTGAACCGCGAACATCTCGAGCGTCCAGTAGCCGCAGAAGCCGACGTCGCCGAAGCCGGCCGTGACGTGCACGAACAGTCCGAGCCGGCCGACGGAACTGCGGCCCTCGATCATCGGAACGAAGTTGTGCGTCTCCGTCCGCTCGACCGTGCGGCCGAGGTAGAGCTGGTTCGGCGTGAGGACGAGCCCGTCCTCCGGGATCTTGACCCGCTCGACGCGATTGCTCTTTCGCATGTCGAGCACGACCTCCTCGTACACGAGAAGTTCGTCGTGGAGGGAGAGGTTGTAGCTGTTGGGGTTGAGGTTCTTCTCGTCGAAGGGCGAGATGATGATGTTTTTGCCCAGATGCCGCTTGATCTCGGTGCCGGAGAGGATCATGCGAGGCTCCTGCGAGGCGCGTTCGAACCGTGGCCGACGAACTCCATGGAGCAGTGTACGCTTTCGGGCCCGATCCTGACACGTGCCCCTTTTTGTCGGTCAATCCTCTGCCGGCCGCTCGACCCCCACCTTCCGGCAGAGCCGCCCGAGGACGCACCGGCCGCAGTCGGGGCGGCGGGCCCGGCAGACGGCCCGGCCGTGTTCGATGAGCCAGTGGCTCCAGGCGATCCAGTGCCGCTTCGGCACGACGGCGACGAGTCCCCGCTCCGCCTTCACGGCTTCGCGGGTCGACGTCAGCCCCAGCCGTTTCGAGATCCGTCCCACGTGGGTGTCCACGACGATGCCATCGGCCCGCCCCATCGCCGTGCCGAGAACGACGTTGGCGGTCTTGCGGCCGACGCCGGGCAGCTTCACGAGATCCTCGAGCCGCTCCGGAACCTCCCCTCCGTGCCACGCGACGAGTGCCTCGGCGCAGCCGCGGATATTCTTCGCCTTCGCGCGGAAGAACCCGGTGCTCCGGATCATCCGCTCGATCTCGCTCGGCTCGGCGGCCGCGAGCGATGCGGCGTCCGGCCAGCGGCGAAACAGCGGCCCGGTGACCTGGTTCACCCGCTTGTCGGTGCACTGGGCCGAGAGGATCGTGGCGATCACGAGCTGGAACGGATTCGAGAAGGAGAGCGAGCAGGCGGCGTCGGGATAGGCTGCGGCGAGCTTTTCGGCGATTCGAATCGCCCGGCGCCGGTCGTGGGCCAAAATCCGCTTTTCCTCGGTCGATTTCGCCGCCTTCGTGGTCCGGCGGGTCCGGTCGGTGGTACGCTTCATGAAAAGGGATCACGCATGCAAGAGCCTGCCGGCTACGACCCCCTCTACCTCCAGGGGATCGAGAAGTTCAACGAGTGCGATTATTACGAGAGCCACGAGATCTGGGAGGAGCTCTGGACGGAATACCGCGGCGACTCGCGAAAGTTCTACCAGGGACTCATCCAGGCGGCCGTCGCCCTCTATCATTTCGGAAACGGCAACATCCGCGGAGCGAGGAAGCTTCACAAGAGCGTCCACGGCTACCTGGAACCCTACCAGCCGAAGCACCTCGGACTTGACCTCGTGAAGTTTCTCGGTGAATTCGACCGCTGCCTCGCGGAGGTGGCCGCCAGCACCGAGGAATTCCCGTCCCTCGAGCTCGACCCGGAGCTGCTTCCAGAAATCCACCTCGATCCCCCGGTGTGAACGGGCAGGAGCCACCGCCGCCATCATGTCCGACGAGCCGCTGGCCTTTTCGCCCGACCATTTCTCCGGCATCGCGAGGGTGTTCCCGCTGCCCAACCTCGTGATGTTTCCGCACGTCATGCAGCCGCTCCACATCTTCGAGCCACGGTACAGGGCGATGCTCGAGGAGGCGGTGGAGGACGACCGCCTCATCGCCCTGGGCGTGCTCGCCCCGGGATGGGAGACGCACTACGAGGGACGGCCGCCGCTGCGTTCCACCGCCTGCCTCTGCCGCGTCGCGACGCACCAGCGGACCGACGAGGGAACCTACAACGTGCTCCTGCTCGGCGTGCGGCGGATACGTCTCGTCCGCGAGCTTCCGCCGAAGAAGCTCTTCCGCCTCGTCGAGTCGGAGATCCTCGACGACGAGGATCCGTCGGAGGTTCCGACGGGCGAGGTGATCCAGATGCAGCAGCGACTCCTCGCTGCGTTCAAGAGCGTGCTGCCGAAGATTCCCGACGCCTTTGAACAGCTCGACCAGCTGCTCGGCAACCAGATCACGCTCGGCATGCTCTCCGACATCGTGGCATACACGATCGACCTCGACCTCGAGTGGAAGGTGCGCCTGCTCACGGAGTGCAATGTCCTGAAGCGGGCCGCCATGCTCCTCGATGCCATCGCCGGCAAGGCCTTGCCGTTCCGCGGCCGGACCTTCCCGCCGGAATTCAGCGTCAACTGATTCAGCGAACCCTTCCTCGATATCGACGGACGAACGATGCCCAACGCCGACCCCACCTCCACCCACCCCGTCGACCACGCCCGGATCGAGCGGGCCGTTCGCGAGATCCTGCTGGCGGTCGGCGAGGATCCCGATCGCGAGGGACTCCGCGAGACACCCGCCCGCGTCGCGCGGATGTACGCGGAGATGTTCGCCGGCCTGAAGCAGGACCCGCGCGAGCACCTCCGCAAGGCGTTCATGGAGAAATACGACGAGATCGTTCTCGTTCGCGACATCGCCTTCAACAGCGTCTGCGAGCACCACCTCCTCCCGTTCATGGGCCGGGCCCACATCGCCTACCTTCCCGACGGCCGCGTCCTCGGCCTCTCGAAGCTCGCCCGTCTCGTCGAGGTCGTCTCGCATCGGCCGCAGGTCCAGGAGCGGCTGACGGAAACCATCGCCGACCTGCTCGTCGACGAGCTCGGCGCCAAGGGCGTGGCCGTCGTCGTCGAGGCGACGCACACCTGCATGACGATTCGCGGGGTCCGCAAACCGGGCAGCGTCGCGGTCACCTCCGCGATGAAGGGCCTCTTCCGCTCGAACCTCTCGAGCCGCTCCGAGGTGATGACGCTCATCTACGGCAACCGTCGCGGTGAGTGCTGATGGGCGGCAGGTCGAGAGTGGCTCTCGCGGCGCGTTTTTCGGTCGGTCAAGCCAGCTGGGTTCGGGGCTGCCCGTATGCCGCTCGCCGGACGCTCGCTACGGACATCCTGTCCTTCGCTCGCTCGGATGCAGACTTCGCTTCGCAATCCTTGCTTCGCTCGTCTGCATACGCCGTCTCGGGCACACGTGCAGCCCCGAACCGGTCAACTCGTACGCGGGGCACAGGCAGCCCCACACGGTCCTCTCTCGGTGATGCGATAGGGAATGTGATCATTTCGGTAATGGCGTCTGCATGAATCTCCTGCTCGAGTTTCTCTGTCGGTTCGCGTGGGGGCTTGCCTTCGGGCTCGCCGTCACGCCCTCCGCGCTCGTGCCGGCGGGGTTCTTTCGCGTGAACCTGCTCGTCGTGATGGGGCTCTGCACGTTCGCGGCGCTTGTCGCCTGGTCGGCTGCGGCCGGGGGTGAGTGGGTCGCCGCGGTGGCCGCGGCCGTGGTGGCGTGGATGGGGAGCGTTGCCTGGCTCGGCGAGAAACGGCGAGCGGGCATGACGCTCGTCTTGGTCTGCGGTGGGATCACGGCCGGTTTCACGGCGTGGCTCGCCGCGCGGGGCGATTCGCCGCCGCTTGCCGGTGCCATCGGGGCGATCGTGTCGGGGCTCGTGACGGGTCTGACCGTCCACGCGATGCTCCTCGGCCATTGGTATCTCAACGCGCCGGGCATGCGGGTGGACGTGCTTCGCCGCCTCACCTGGATCGCCGTCGCCGCCGTGGTCGTGCAATTCCTCATCGCGGCGGCCGGCGTGCCACGGCTTCCCCCGCTCGCGGGAGATCCCGCCACGGTCGCCCTGATCGCCCTGCGGTGGCTCGCCGGGCTCGTCGGGCTGCCGATTCTGCTCGTGATGAGCCAAAAAACGCTCGAGATTCCCAACACGCAGAGCGCCACGGGTATCCTATATGTCGCGTGCCTCGCGGCCATCACGGGCGAGCTTGCCGCGCAGCTCCTCCAAACCCGGACGCACTGGCCCGTCTGACCGGCGCCGACCGCGATGAAGATCACTTACGCCTGCCCCCGTTGCGGAGCCACGAACGCCGCCGATTGCGTCGAGTCGTGTTCGTCGCTCGGGTGTGCCTCGTGCCACGGCTCGGTCGCGATCCCGCCAGGCTTCCTGGACGCCGGCCGGATCGCACGCTGTGCCGTCTGCCCCAGTCGCGACCTGTTCGTGCGGAAGGATTTCCCGCAGCGGCTCGGGATTGCGATCGTCGTGGCCGGCTTCGCCGCCAGCTGCGTGACCTGGGGCATGCGGGAGCTCGTC
>JBIIOJ010000078.1:0-12242 GCA_044337015.1 Pirellulales bacterium | reverse complement strand
ATATCCCGAAACGGGGCAAGCTGGCGGCCGGTGACGGCAACGCCGCCATGGCACCATTCGGCGAGCGGCACGCCCGCCAGCAGGCCACCGGCATGGGACGCGAGGTCGTCGATCGCGAGCCGGCAGGATCTGTCGGCATGCCAGCCCTCCGCGGCATCATCACCACCATCAGCATCACGTCCATCAGGATTGCAACCTCGCCGCATGAACCCCGCCGTCAAAAGCCGCGCGAGGTTCGAGTAGCCGCTCTTGTCCATCGCCCAGAGCACGATCCAGCGGCCGTCGATCTCAACCTGGCTGCCGATGATGAGCTTCGTCGCCCCCGCCCGCGTCTCTCCCTCCGGAAAGAGCGACTTCCACGCGCCGTGCCCGCGGACCACGCCGGCGAGCGTTGTTCGGTCGGTAATCGCGATCGCGGAATACCCGAGCGCCGCCGCCCGCTCGACGAGTTCCTCCGGGTGCGACGCACCTTCCAGGAAAGAGAAATTGCTGATGGAGTGCAGTTCGGCGTAGCGAACGCGGCCTTCGGTCGATCTCATGCGAGTCGATCTCATGCGAATTGCCCATGTAGAAACCAGGCGCCGTCGCGGAGCCTACGGAAGAGCCACCACCGAGAGCCCGTCTCCGTCTCCACGACGTAGTAGTCGCGACGGACGCACTCCCCGCGCCACCAGGCCGTCTCGATCCGCTCGGGACCATGGGCGCTCACAATGCGGTGCGACTCGGGCCCGAGCCGAAACCGCAAGGGGGGGCCGTCTGGCACGATCGACACCGTCTCGAGCCTCACCGGCCGCGGCGCCAGCCAGATCGGCCGAACGGGCACCCGCCTCGCCCGCGAGACGACGGCCGATGATCCGGACATTCGCGATCCGAAGCCCGCTGATTCGGCCTTGGACGCCGCGGCACGCAACGTTCCAGCCGCGGGAGTCACAGCCACCGGTTTTCCAGCCACCGGTTTTACAGCCACTAGGTTTGCAGCTACCGGGGCGGCCGGCGTCCAGGCATGCTCCGGCTGCGCGTCAGCCACCGGCTTCGGCTCGAACACCGCCCTGCGGCCAAGCCGGCCCGCCAGCCGATCGAGCAGCATCTCGACGTTCGAGGCATCTGTCGCCGCGTCGCCGCCGCCCTCCTCCTTGCCGAAGAGCGTCTTCTGGCGGCACGTGACCGCCCCAGCGGCGATCACCTCCACCGCGACCGACTCCACCTCGCCGGGCAGATGCATCCGGGAGAGCCGAAGTTCGACGAGCTCGACCAAGTGTTTCACCGACGTGCTCGGCCGGAAGAGCCCAATGTCGATCACGACCGGCGGCGCGACGCCGACCTCGGTCGAATGACCGCCATCGAACGAAGCCGACTCGAGCCGAACCTGCAGTGCCGTCACCCCGTGGCCGCGGGCGGCCAGCGGTACGACGCACCGCCCCACGAGTCCGTCGATCACCGAGCGGATCGCGTCGAGCGTGGCGGCCGGCGCCGCGAGCCGGCACTCGGCCGTCGGGAAGGTGTCGTCGCGGAGGGCATCGAGTGGCTCCTCGCGGGTTCCCAGGAATTCAGCGATCCGCCGCTCGAGCCTCTCGCCAAACCGCGATGCGAGGCTCTTTCGCGGTAGCCGCAGAAGCTGCCCGATCGTCGCGACGCCGAGCTCCGCGAGGCTCGTGATCGCCTTCTCGCCGATCGATTCCTTCCCGAGGGCCGCGACGGGCATCGCCGCCAACTGCGTCGCCTGCTGCCCGGGTGGAACGACGCAAAACTGCCGTCGACTGGCAACACGTCGACTGGCAACATGTCGGCCAGCAATATGGCGGCCGGCGGCATTCCGGCGATGGCACGCCTCGGCTGAAACAACGCCACTCGCTGCCGTGGAAGCAACGCTCGCGGCCGCAGCCGTATCCGCCACGGCCGCACGAACGCGCAGCCCCCGCGAGGCGAGTGTCCACACCGCCGTGCGAACGACCGACTCCTCGCCGCCGAAGAGCCGGGCAGTGCCCGTGACGTCCACGTGGATTCGTTCGGGCCGATCCGACGACTCGACCGCGACGATCGGCGAGAACCGCCGGCACCACCTCGCGATCCCCTCGAGCACCATCCGATCGGCCACGGGATCGTCGGCCTCGATCTCGGCCATCCGACAGGCCTTCGATCCGTGCGCGATCGAGATCGCCGCGAGCGTCTCGGCCAATGAAAGACCCCGGTATGCCAGTGAAAGATCATAGCGGATCGGCGAGGCGGCTCCTTCGGCCCGCGAAGCCCCGCCCCGAGAAGCCTCACAGCCGGCTTTCCACACCCGCTCGCCGAGCGCCATCGAAACGACCGTCATCACGCCCCTCGGCTCGCGACGACAGACGAGCAGTGGGATCTTCCGCCGCTCAGGCTGCTCCACGAGCCGCCGCTGTACCGGCCACTTCGGAATCCAGATCGTCATGATGCGTGACATTGCACTCGCTCCCTCGCCATTCGCCTCGTTTCAAGAGCACCGTTCACTTCGAGCGCCGCCGCATCGATCACAACCGTGGCCGAACGTTCCCCGAAGTCGATCGGCCCTGCCACCGTCGACAACCGGAAGCCCCGTACGCCCGCCCCTCCGCCGGCAACCGGCGACACCACGAGCCGCACGTGCGCCCACGATGGCTCCCGACGATCCGCGATCGGCCGGGCGATCAGGCCGACCGAACCGCTCGACCGTGCCGCCAACTGCCACCGCCGCATCGCCGTCGGATGGATTCGGCGCGGCCATGCCAGCACGGCCTTCACGCCGGAGCATCGCAGCGACTGATCGATCGCCCAGGTTTCGTCGTCGTCGGTCGATGGCCGCACCACGACGAGCCTGCAGCCGCTGCGATCGCAGCGATACTCGCGTCCGCCCGTGAGCGGATAGAGGCCCATCCAGGGAAACACCGCCGGCGGATGAAACCGCCCCTGCCGATCGACGATGATCACGACCCGCTGCGAAGCTCCCGGCCCGTTCGCGGACGCATGCAGCCCGCGGACCGCCACCGCGCAGGCGAGCGAGATCCCGCCGGACGCAGCCTCCACTCCCGGCAAAAGCCACTCGACAAGGCTCCCTCGCCGAACCCCGCCATCCGGCAGGAGCGAATCGATCGCCCGATAGCCGCTCGACACGACGACCGGCCGCTCCTCCAATCCTTCGCGGAGCCGGCGAACCAGCGGCGCAACATCTGCCGCAACATCTGCCGCAACCAACCCTGCCGCAACCACCACACCCATGCCTTTTCGCGTGCTCTTCCACGCCCTCCGGTGAATGAACGCACGTATAGTATACACCCGTACCGTATCTGTCAACCGGCCCGAACCGCAAACCCGGGGAATGCGGTAAACCGGGTTTTTCCCGGGCGAGACTGGTCTCCGCCGTGGTCCAAAGGCCCGCTACGATCCCGGACCCCGAAAGGAGCCGCCATGCACCGGCGCGACGCTTTGCTCCGCCTCCTCGCTGCCTCGCCCGCCATCACCGTGATCGCCGGCGGATGCCGCAGCGTGCAGTTCGCACGCATCATGGCGCCGGGCGAGGAAGGGATGATGGGGAGCCATCAGGCCGGGCAGGAGACCTTCCGCCCGCTCGTCGAGGAGTCGGTCTCGAAGCTCCTCGGCCGCCATGCCGCCATGCCGATCCCGCATCCGGCCGACACGGTTGCCGGCGCCGAGCCGCTCCCGCCCCCGATCCGCCGGATCTGCTTCGTCGCCGTCGAAAACAAGAGCGCCGAGGAGATCGGCGATTTCAAAGAGCGGATCTACGAGATCATCGACCGGCGGATCCTCGACTCGAAGGTGTTCGAACCGGTCAACCGCCGCTACGTCGACGCGGGCCTCCGCGACAGCCGGCTGCGGCCCGACCAATTGCTCGTGCCCGACACGATGCGGTCGTTCGCCGCGATGATGGAGTCGCAGGGTCAGCCGATCGACTACCTGCTCTACGCCACGCTCACCTCGGGCACCACCCGCGAAAACCACGACTACCAGCGGGACTACGTCCTCACGCTCGAACTCATCGACGTCCGCACCGGGCAATACGACAAGCAGTCGGCCGAGATCAGCAAGGGCTACCACCACAGCCGGCTCTCCCGCTGGCGGGCCGCGGCCAAGGCGGCGGTGGAGTGATCGCTTCCCACGCCCGCGGTGGCTCATGGTGCGACATCGACTGATCACGCTGATCGCCACCGTGGCGACCACCTGCAGTGGCTGCATGACGCACACGCTGCGGCTCCAGGGCGTGCGGCAGGCGTTCCACCGCGGCGATCTGCCCGCCGCAACGCGGCTGCTCGACGAGGATGCAAAGGCGACGAGCCGCGACGCCGATCTGCTCGCGCTCGACCGAGCGATCGTCGCCCTCGCCGATGGCCGCCCCGAAGAGGCCGAGCGATTGCTGCGCCGCTCCCGCGACCGCTTCGACGAACTCGCGCAGGCCGACGCCGCCGAGACGACCTGGTCGGCCCTTACCGACGACACCGCACGGGCCTACTCCGGCGAGGATCACGAGCGGGTGCTCCTGCGGGGCATGCTCGCGGTCGCAAACCTCGTGCAGGACGGTGACGATGCCGAGGCTTACAGCCTGCAGATGGTGGAAGAGCAGGGGAGGATCGTCGCCGAAGCCGCGGGGCCCGACGGCGCGAACCCGAAGGCGTCGTACCAACAGGTCGCCTTCTCTCCCTTGATCCGCGGCCTCTTCCGCGAATCGACCCACCGCGACTACGACGACGCCGCGCGGCACTTCGCGGCCGTCACCACCTGGCAGCCCGACTTTCGGCAGGGCCACGAGCACCTCGCAAGGGCGAGGCAGGGCGTCCACTCGAAGAAGGGGCACGGCGTCATACACCTGATCGCGCTCGTGGGCCAGGGCCCGATCAAGGTCGAGGCGGCCGAGATCCCCTCGACGGCGTCGCTCGCGATCGCAAACGGCCTGCTTGCCGCCGCGAGCCAGACGCCGCTGCCGCCGCTGGTCGCGCCGATCGTGGTGCCGAGGGTGGTCGCGGTGCCAGGCAGCGTCGCAGGCGTTCGGGCGACGCCGCGGACCGCGGCATCCTCGGCGATCGCCACCGAGACGATCACGAACGTCTCGGGGATGGCGAAGAGCCAGTGCGACGCGATGCTCCCAACGACCGTGGCCCGCGCGATCGTGCGGCGGTCGGTGAAACAGGCGGCGATCGTCGGGGCCCGCGAGACGCTCGGCGGGGCCGGGTCGCTACCAGGCGTCGCCGTCGATCTCGCCGGCATCGCCTGGCAGGCCGGCGAGCGGGCCGATACTCGCTGCTGGAGCCTGCTCCCCGACACGATCCAGGTCGCGCGGCTCGAGTTGCCCGCAGGCGACCACGAAATCCTCCTCGAGCCCTTCGACCGCGAGGGCCGCCGGATCGGAAGGACCGCGGCGGTGGTGGCGACCGTTCTCGACGGCCGCGACACGTTCGTGCTTGTCCAGTCGCCCGATGCGGGAATCGTGGGGATGCCGCTCGTCGGCGGCCGCTGAGCCAGGCTCGCCCCCTACGATTCTCGGCGGTTCCGTGCGTCCCGACTACCGGCTGTCGTTGTGGGCGCCGATTCCGAAGGTAGTCTCGTGGAGATCACCCCCCTTAAGAGCGATGGTAGCGAGGCCGTGATGCGAACGACGCAAGCGGGACGGGCACGACGCGGCTCACGCCATCGGCTGGCGGCCGAGCGGCTCGAACGCCGCGACATGCTCTCCGTTTCGATCGAGCGGACGAGCCTCAACCTCCGGTTCAGCGCCGACGTCCAGGCCCCCGAGGTCGCGTACGGCGAGTACCAGACCTTCCGCATCACGAACGACGGCCCGCTCGCCCTCTCCGACGTCTGGGTGCGGGCCACGAACTTCAGCCCGACGCAGAAGGTGCAGCTCGGCAGCGGCGAAGATGGGCTCTATTCCCTCGGCAGCCTCGGCGTCGGCTCCGCCAGCGCCGAAACCGCGTTCATCTACATGGTCGCGACGGAGGTCACGAAGCCGCCGGCATTCGACCCGCAGACCTACACGATCGAGGTCTGGCAGGGAGTGCCAGGCACCCCGGGATCGACGCTCGTCGGCTCGCAGAACGATCTCTTCCAGTGGGTCGGAGAGGCGAACGATGACGATTCGTCGGCACGCACCGACACGGTCGCCGTGACCTACGACTACGAGGGCTCTCCCACGACCAGGCCGGTCGTCGGAGGCACGATGACGATGACCGTGACCGGCGACATCAAGAACAAGCCGGACCGCATCCTCTTCAGCCCCGCCTCGACGCTCGCCTGGCCGGCCGATGCGTTCGTGCTGGAGGACGCGGTCGTCACCTACTCCGTCGGGCCGCAGCTCCCGCCCGACGTGATCTTCGAGAAACCGATCGCCTCGAAGCCGAAGGACTTCACCGTCGTCTACACCTTCCGCGTCGCCGGCACGACCGCCTCGGCCACGCCCGTGACGCCGGTGCAGTACACGGCCAACGGCGTGCAGGACCTGCAGAGCCGGAAGTTCGACCATTCCCCCGTGCCCGACGGCCTGCCGCCCATCCCTCCCGCCACGCTCCCGGCCGTCGCCGACCTCCAGATCGAGAAACGGGATTTCGTGCAGGCCTACACGCCCGGCCTGCCGCTCCAGTGGCGGATCACGGTCACCAACAACGGCCCGTCGCCCGTGATCGGCGCTCGCGTGCAGGACCTCTTCCCGCCGCAGGTGAGCGGCACGACCTGGACGGCCGTCTTCACGGGCGGCAGCGGCACGACCAGCGGCTCGGGCAACATCAACGAGCTCGTCAATCTCGGCATCGGCGGCACCGCCGTCTACACGGTGAACGCCTCGACCTTCTCCACGGCCACAGGCTCGCTCACGAACACGGCCACCGTCACCGCTCCCGCGGGGACGATCGACCCGAACCTCTCCAACAACACCTGGACCGACGTCGATCTCTGGTCCCCGATCGCCGATCTCGCGATCACGAAGGTCGACGGCTCCCCCACCTACGTGCCGGGTGAGGCCACGACCTACACCGTCACCGTCACGAACAACGGCCCGAGCTTCGCGACCGGGGCGAGCGTCGTCGACACCTTCTCGGCCGCGTTCACGAGCGTGTCGTGGACGGCCGCCTTCACCGGCACGGGCTCCTCGGGAACCACGAGCGGCACGGGCAGCATCGCCGAAACGATCAACCTCGCCGCCGGCGGCACGGCCACCTACACGATCCAGGCAACCGTCGCCGCCACGGCCACCACCGCGATCACCAACACCGCGACCGTCACGCCGCCCCCGTCGACGAGCGATCCGAACCTCGCCAACAATACCGCCGCGGACACCAACACCGCCACGCCGCGGGTGTCGCTTTCGATCGGCAAGACCGACGGCGTTACGACCTACGTCCCGGGGCTCGCGACCACCTACGTCGTCACCGTCCGGAACGAGGGCCCGAGCTTTCTGAACGACGGCTGGCTCGTCGACCTGCTCCCCGCGGCGGTGAGCGGCGCGACCTGGACGGCCACCTACACCGGCTCGGGCTCGAGCGGCCCCGCCTCCGGCTCCGGCAACCTCGGGCCGTCCACGGCCACGTTCGACCTCGCCGTCGGCGGGACGGCCACCTTCACGATCAACGCCCCGGTCGTTTCGACGGCCACCGGCCCGCTCGTCAACACGGCCACGATCAACGTCCCCGCGGGAACAACGAACACCAACCCCGTGACCTCCGCCACCGACACCGACGCGCCGGCCCCGAGTGCCGACCTGCGGGCGACGAAGACCGACGGCACGAGCCAGTATGTCCCCGACACGACCACGACCTACACGATCGTCGTCAGCAACGGCGGCGTGAGCGCCGTCACCGTAGCCCGCGTCACCGACACCTTCCCCTCGCAGATCGACCCGCTCTCCACCTGGATCGCAGTCTTCACCAACGGCAGCGGCACGACGAGCGGCTCGGGCAGCATCTCGGAGCTCGTGAACCTCGGCGTCGGCGGTTTCGTGGTCTACACGGTGACGGCGAGGATCCTTCCCGACGCGACAGGCAACCTCGTCAACACCGTCACCGTCGCCCCGCCCGATGGCACGACCGACCCGAACCCGCTGAACAACACCGCGACCGACATCGACACGATCGATCCCTCGGTCGATCTCGTCGTCGTGAAGATCGACGAGACGACGACCTACACGCCGGGCACGACACAGACCTACACCGTCACGGTCACCAACGCGAGCAGCGTCGGCGTGACGGGGGCTCGGGTGCAGGACAGCCTGCCCCCCAGGTCGATCCCGCCGGCGTCAGTTGGACGGCCGTCTTCACCGGCGGCAGCGGCGCCACCAGCGGGTCGGGCGACATCGACGAACTCGTCGATCTCGACGCCGGCGGCTTCGTGGTCTACACGATCGAGGCCGCCACGCTCCCGACCGCCACCGGCACGATGTCGAACACGGCGACCGTCACGCCGCCGTCGGGCGTCCCCGACCCGAATCCCGACAACAACACCTCGACGCACGTCGATGCGCCACTGCCCGTCGCCGATCTCGCCGTCACGAAGGACGATCCCTCCCCCACCTACGTGCCGGGCGAGGCGACGACCTACACCGTGGTGGTGACCAACGCCGGCCCGAGCTTCGTCCGCGGCGGCCGCGTCGTCGACACCTTCTCGAACGCCTTCAAGAGCGTGTCGTGGACGGCGGTATTCAGCGGCACGGGCTCCACCGGCAGCACGTCCGGCTCCGGCGACATCGACGAAGTCGTCGATCTCGCCGTCGGCGGCTCCGCCACCTACACGATCGTCGCGACCGTCGCGGCGACGGCGACGATCGACATCGCGAACACCGCCACCGCGATCCCGCCCGACGGCACCACCGACCCCGTCCTCGCCAACAACTCCGCCACCCACGTCAACACCGCGGCCCCCGAGGTCTTCCTCACGATCACGAAGACCGACGGCACCGGCACCTACGTGCCGGGGGAGACGCTCCACTACCTGATCACGGTCACGAACACCGGCCCAAGCTTCCTCGACGACGGCTGGCTCGTCGACGCGTTCGCCGCGAGCGTCGTCGGCGCCACGTGGACGGCCACCTATTCCGGCGCGGGCTCCGGTGGCCCCGCCTTCGGGTCGGGCAACCTCACGCAGGCCACGGCCACGTTCGACCTCGCCGTCGGGGGCACCGCCACCTTCCGCGTCGCGGCCCCGGTCGTTTCCACGGCGACGGGCGATCTTGTGAACACCGCCACGATCAACGTGCCCGCCGGCACGACGAACACGAACCCGACCACCTCGGCGACCGATACCGACACGGCCACGCCCGTCGCCGACCTGCGGGCCTTCAAGACCGACGGCACGACGCGGTACGTCCCCGGCACGACGACGACCTACACGATCACGATCTCGAACTTCGGCCCGAGCGCCGTCGTCGGCGCCCGCGTCGTCGACACGTTTGACCCGCTCTTCTTCGACGTGGCGGGCGTCGCGTGGACGGCCGTCTTCCCCGGCGGGGCGACCCGCTCTGGATCCGGCGACATCGACGAAGTCATCGACATGGACCGGGGCAACGCCGAAGCGGTCGTCGTCTTCACCGTCGTCGCGCCGATCCTCGCGACCGCGACGGGTGAACTGGTGAACGAGGCGACCGTCGTCCCGCCCGACGGCACGACCGACTACAACCCCACCAACAACACGTCGAAGGACGTCGATCTCCCGGCGTCCGCGATCGCCGGCGGGCTCGTCACCGGCACCGACGACGGCTGCGGAAGCGGCCCGTTCGTGCGGCTCCTCGATCCGGCCACGGGCGCCGTCCTCCTCGAGTTCCTCGCCTACGAGCCGTCGTTCAAGGGGGGAGTCCGCGTGTCCACGGGCGACGTCAACGGTGACGGCCTCGACGAGATCATCACCGCCCCAGGCCGCAGCCGGCCTGGAGAAGTGAAGGTCTTCTCCCAGGACGGTTCGCTCCTCGAGGCCTACACTTTCTTCCCGTTCGGGCAGGGCTACACCGGCGGCGTCGAGATCGCGGCGGCCGACGTCGATGGCGACGGCGACGACGACATCGTCGCCGCGATGTCGAGCGGGCAGGGGTTCGTGGCCGTGTTCCGGGTCGTGCCCTACGAGGCCGATCCCGTGGTCGAGCCGGCCATCGTCTCCTTCCGGCCGTTCGCCGGGAAGTACAGGGGAGGGGCCACGGTCACCGCGGCCGACTTCGGCAGCTTCGTCGGCGGTGTCTGGACGAGCCTGCCCGACGGCCGGGCCGAAGTGGTCGCCGGCAGCAACGCCGGCATGCAGGCGACCGTGAAGGTCTACGACGTGACCGCCGGCCCGCGGCAGGTGGCCGCGTTCAACCCGATCGCCACCGGCAGGAAGAAGTTCACCGGCGGCGTCACGCTCTCGGTCGCGAACTACACGTCGACGCTCGTCCCCGACATCCTCGTCGGTGCCGGCATCGGCGGACAATCGGTATTGGAGGTCTGGTCGGGAACGACCTTCACGAGGTCGGCCCGCATCACCGCCTTCTCGACGTTCGCCAGGCCCAACGCCACGGTCTTCGCCGCGGGGATCGACACCGACGGCGACGGCCTCGTGGACCGCATCGACGCGGTGCAGGGAAAGCAGGGGGAGAAGGGCACCCGCGGCGTGACGTCGTGGAGCCGAATCACCGGCCAGACGAGCCTCCTGCCCGACTCATCCGGCCTCCTGCCGCCTCTGCGGATCACCGCGATGAGGCGTCGGCTTCTTTCTTGATCGCCGAATTTCGTTCGATCCGACACCGACGAGCGGCCCGCTACCACCGGGCCTCGAGGCCGAGATTCACGCCTTGGAGGAAGTTGCCGCATCCTCGACGCCGACGTACCGGCCCGGCATCGGCTCGCCGAGCCAGTCGACCGTCCGCCACGACTCGGCCCTCCCGCGTCCACCGCGAGCGGCCGAGTTGATCCGGCGGGCCGGGAACTGCTCCGCCGAGGTCGTGCCGTCGGCACGCGGACGGCGGGCTTGCCGGCCCGCGGCACAAGCGATTCGGCCGCGGGCGACGTGACGAGCGGTCGAATCATCGGTATAAAGTGGGAAGTCGTTCGTTTGGGTCTTCATCGGGTGACTCGTCATGAAGTGGTTGGCATCAATCTTGGGCGGAGGAGCACGGGACATGGGCTGCAGCGGGGTCGCGGCGGCCGTGCTCGTGGCTGTGATCGCCGCCGGCACGGCGGCGGCCGCACCGGCAGCCGGCGGCCGGAACGAGGCCGGCGGCGGACGAATAGACGAATTGCTCGAGGCGTCCGCGAAGCCGTCGAACCTCACGCCCGCCCCCACGATTGATGACACGGCCTTCCTGCGCCGTGTCACGATCGACCTCGTCGGCCGCATTCCCAGCGTCGCCGAACGCAGTCGATATTTCTCGGATTCCGTCGCGGATCGGCGGCGGCGGCTCGTCCGCCGGCTTGCCGAGAGCGAACGCTTCGCCGATCGCTGGGCCGTTTGGCTCGGCGACATGATTCGTGCGCGTTCGAATGCGACCGGTGGCTCGGAGCTCGACCGCTTCCTGCGGCAGTGCATGCGAGATGGCGTGCCATACGACCAGATCGTCCGTCGTTTGCTCACGGCCGTGGGCAGTCCGGGGCATGACGGTGCCGTCGGATACTTCGCCGCGGCGCAGGCCGACCCGCTCGAGATGGCCGGCGTCGTCTCGCAGACGCTCCTCGGCATCCGGATGAAGTGCGCCCGCTGCCACGATCATCCGTTCGATCACTGGTCCCAGCGGGAGTACTACGGGCTCGCGGCATTTTTCGGCGAGACGCGGGTGCTCTCCAGTTCGTCCAACCGGCCGGTGCGGTTGGTCGAGTCCGTCAGCCAGCGGGTGGCCTGGCCGCCCCAGGACGGACCCAACGCGGGGGGATCGCCGGCGGCCGTCGACCCGAACTGGCCGCTGCCATCCGCGGCCGCCGACGAGCCGGCGCTCGCCGCGGCGATCGACCGTGGCCGCCGAACGAAGGAGCCGACGGCCGACCAGGTCATCGACGATCTGCTCGTCGAGGCCATCGCTGATTCATCACCAACCGACGGCCTGGCCGTCGAGGCGGCGGTGCTTCCGACGGGCAACGACCGCGCGGGCTCGCTGCGGCGGAGCCTCGCCGACCGCATCACCGACCCGCGCAACCGCAGCTTCGCCCGCAACCTCGTCAATCGGCTCTGGGCAACGCTCATCGGCCGGGGCCTCGTGGAGCCGGTGGACGACTTTCGTGACGACAATCCCCCGCGTCATCCCGAGCTGCTCGATCACCTGGCAGAAGAACTCGTCGCCGGCGGGC
>JBIIOJ010000336.1:0-3593 GCA_044337015.1 Pirellulales bacterium | reverse complement strand
CAAGATCTTCGCGTCGGGCGTGATCCGGCGGATCCGCTTCGTCGTCTCCACGCCATCCATGCCGCTCATGCTCACGTCGATGATCGCGACATGGGGGTGGCACTTCTGCCAGAGCCTCACTCCCTCCTCGCCGTTGTCGGCCTCGCCCACGACCACGAGATCCCGTTCGAGCGCGAGCAGGTTGGCCAGGCCGGCCCGGAGCACGGCATGGTCGTCGATCAGGAGGATGCGGATGCGGTCGGCGGACATGCGGGGCTTTGGGGCTGTCGGAGAGGGGGTGCCACGGTCAGCATTCGACCCTTGGCCCGGATTTCAGTCATGGCACGATGGGGCGATGGTCATGCGTGCACCGACGCGTCTGCCGTCGCGGCGGCTTCGCTCGCGGGCACGACCGTCGGCACGCTTGCCCTCACGGCCGTGCCCTTCCCGATCGCCGAATCAATGTCGAGAGTGCCGCCGAGCCGCTCCGCCCGCTCCCGCATGCCGGCCAGGCCGAAATGCCCCTGCCGCGGCCCGGCCTGGGTGCCGATCTCGAAGCCCTGGCCGTCGTCGCGGACAACGGCCACCACGCCCCCGCGGCCGTCACCCGCGACCTGCACCTCGACCGACCGTGGGTCGGCGTGGTGCAACGCGTTGTGGAGGGCCTCCTGGATGACGAGCAGCAAGTTGCCTGCCACGTAGGCGGCGATCGCGTTGGCTCTGGCATCGAAGTCGATCCTCACGCGTGCTGCATGCCCCGCCCCCACTCGGCCTACGAGTTCGTGAACCGCGTCGGAAAACGTGCGGCCCTCGGTCGGCAGCGACCGCAGCGACCAGACGCTGCCGCGGAGCTGATCGGCGGCATGCTCCACCATCTTGCGGGCCACGCCGAGATGCCGCGCCACCTCGTCGCCGGCCTCCTGCCCGGCCGGCTGCCCGGAAGCGCCGTTCCGCTCCCGCTCCTTCGCGTCGCACACCTTCAACTGGAAGGCGATGCCCGTCACCGTCTGCAGGGCCGTATCGTGGAGATTCGCCGCGAGCTGGTTGCGCTCGCGGAGCGTGATCTCGTAGTCGAGGGCCGCCTTCTGTCGGGCCGATTCCTCCGCGACGGCCCGGGCCGTCTGGCGGGCCACTTCCCGCCGCAGGAATGTCACCCACACTACCGACGCCGCCGCGATCGCACCGAGCAGGCCGGCCACCGCGGCGAGCCGGCTGGGCGTCCACCATGGAGGCAGCCGCACGACATGCACGTCGTCCTTGCCTCGCACGAGAAGGACGAGTTGGCCGACCCGCGTCGCGCCGTGGGTGGGGCGGGCGCCCTCCGCCGGAACGCGGGCCACCTGCACGATCCCCGTGATCTCCACCTCGCTGCCGACGACGAAACTCGCGGGCGACGCCGCGGGCGCCTCGGCGAGCTGGGCCGTGAACACCGTATCGCCATCCGTGAGCGCGAGCACCGGGGCCGCTAGCGATCGGTCCACGGCCTCGACCCGCCCCCTGCAGCGGATGAGGCAGCCGTCGTAGCTGCCCGGCCGGGCCACCTCGCCGCTGCGGCCATGAGCGTCGTTGATGCGGATGATCTCTCTCGGCTGGATGTCGAGCGGTTGTGGCGGAGTGCCGGGGGCGACTTTTCGGACGACGGCCCGCCCGATCGCCCCCACGCCGCTCGACATGTCGGGGAACCCAGCCACTTCCACACGGTCACCGGGCTCGCAGTCCTGCAGTCCGCCGGGCTCCGCGGCCAGAACCACCTGCACGCCGCCGATCCCCTCCTGCAGATAGAGCATGCCCGGCGCCACGAACGAGATGATTCCCGATGTTCGCAGCCGATGGCCACCGAGGGGCTTCGAGCGGTAGCGGGCGATGGAGCCGAGGGGCGTCATCGGCAGGGCGAACGGCTCCTCTGTCCGCTCTCGCACCAGCCGCAGGTCTTCGCGACGGGCGACGTGCAGCCCCGGCGCCACGAACTCTCCGCGAGTGTTCCGCGACGTGCTCCCCACACCCACGACCTCGACCTCGGCATCGACGAGCATGTCGGGCCGCTCCGGCATGACTTCCTTCTCGACGTTGAGCGTGAGCCGACGGCCCGCCGTCTCGAAGACGAGCGACCACTGGAGCGGGTTTTCGCCGACCGCCTGCACGACTCCGGTCGCCCGCACCAGCCGCCCCGCGTCACCGCCGGCGAAGAGCCTGGCGACATCGACGGGCATGGGCTCCGGCAGCGGCCGCGTGCCCACCCGCCTCACCGACTGCATCACGATCCGCGGGGCATACCCGCCTGGATCGACGAAGCCCGTCACCTCGATCTCGGCGCCGACCTCCATCGGCAACTCTTTCAGGATTTTCTTCCACCGCTGGCCTGGCCCCACCGTCATTCGCGTCGGATCGACGTAGATCGCATTCTCGCCATCCTGGATGACGACCGGTGTGACGATCGTCACGACACCGCGGACGATCACGGGCCGCTTCCGGTCGAACTCCTCGATTGGGAGCGAGAGCACCTCGCCGATCGACCGCAGCGGCTCCGGCGGGGCGTCCGCCGGTGCAGCGGTGGCCAGCCGCATGAACGCGACGCCGATTGCCACGCCGAAGGTGACGACGCATCGGTTCGCGAACCCCGCATTCGATCGCCCGGTACGTCCATTCATGAAAACCCCTCGTTCTGTTGCGACACCATTCTATCCGTGGGTGATGGCCCTCCGCCCCTTGATGCCCGATCGTACGATCCGCAGCGGCCGCCCGCGGTGCTACATTCGAAGCATGGATCGAACGCCGCACCGCCGCCCCCCCCTGCCCCTCGCGGTTGCAATCGTCGCGTTGGGAGTCTTCGGTGGCGCAAGCTCGCCGCTCCCGGCGGCGCAGCCCCGCTACCGCTACGGTGACTACTGGTGGCAGGAGCAGATCCCGACCGACAAGACCGCGCTCCTCATCCATTTCGGGCCCCCGCAGGTGAGCTCGCGGGAGGTCGCGGCGACGCGGCTCGACTCCGAGAAGAAGGCCTCGGTCGAGGCGGAGTTCGAGGAACTCGACGAACTGGAAGCGTCATCGAAGGCGCCGCTCGGAGGCGTGGCGGCGATCGGCGTCGAAGACTCGCTACGAAAGCCGACCGCCCCGATCGCCACGCTGCCCGCCGGAAAGGTGCAGGACTTCAGCGACCAGGCGCGGATCATCACGCTGCCAGCGGGAGTGGCGATCATCGAAGACGGCCGGTTCGGCGAAGCCGCGGCGTTTCGCGGTGGGCCGGGGCTCTCCGTCCGGCTGCCGGAGGTGGGGTCGGTGGAGTGCTGGCTGCGGCTGCCTGCGTATCCCAAGGCCGAGTCGACCGTCTTGTCGGTGGCCGGCGGGGAGTCGCGGCTGATTCTTCACCCCGACGGCCGGCTCGAACTGCGGCTCCGGAAGCCGCATGGCAATCCCCGCGCCGACGCCCCGCCCGGCCTGCTGGCCGCGATCGAAAAGCGGCCCGCCGAGATCATCTCGCCCGAGCCGCTCCCGCTCGGACGATGGACGCACGTGGCGATCTGGGCGAAGGTTCACTCGGCCCCGGGCAACACGGCCCCCTTCGAGGCGCGGCTGAACGTCGACGGCACGGACGTGGCTTCCTATCTGAGCGAAGG
>JBIIOJ010000335.1:0-3595 GCA_044337015.1 Pirellulales bacterium | reverse complement strand
GATGAAGCCGGTGCCGGTGAAGAAGGAGGGGGATTGGATGACGCTCGCGGCGGACATGCGGCACCTGCCGGGCAAGATCTACGCGTTCCTGCCGGCGGCCATCGACACAGTGGCGCTCGCGGCCGACGCCAGGCTCGTCGCCGGCTCGGACTTGAGCTTCCGGGCGGGCGTGGCCGGTGCGGATGGAAAACCGATCGACGCGGTCTTCCCGATCGAGATCATTTTCACCGATCCCGAGGGCCGCGAGCACCTCCACGTCTACCGCGCCGCCAAGCCGCTCTACGAAACCGCCTGGCGGGTGCCCGCGAACGCCGTGGCCGGCAACTGGACGCTTCGCGTGAGGGAACTCGTCAGCGGCAGGGTGGCCGAGGCCGCCGTCGCGGTCGCCGCGGCCGGGCAGCCGGCCGTCGCCGGCCGGCTCGACGACCGGCAGGTGTGGGTCAACGAGCACGAGCGCGTCGGCCGGTTCGTCGGCGCAAAGCCTGCGGCGGGAACGCCCGACATCGTCATCGCCATCGATGCCGAGCAGCCGTGGGTGCGGCCGCATGCGGAGAAGCTCGTCGCGGCGCTCGCGGCCAAGGGCCGGCCGGCGCGGATCGCGCCGGTGGCGGAGGTGGTACGCGTGATCAACGAATGGGGCGAGATCCCGGTGCTCGACGGCGGCCGTCTGTGGCGCGGGAACGTGGTCGATCCGGGCCTCTTCGTCGACGCGCCGCTGATCCTGCTCGGCAAGCGGTATGAAAACCGGCTGCTCGAGGCGCTCGCCCGCCGCGACGTGTTCCCGGAGGTCGTCTCGGAGCATTTCCCGGCGGCCGGCAGGGCCGTGATCAACTGGACTCGCCACGGCTTCTCGAACCAGTTCGACACGGTCTCGATCCTCGCCAACGACGACGCCGGCATGGCTGCGGGCATTGCGGCGATCTCCGACTTCGGCGGGGCGAACACGGGCAAGCAGGCCCGGCCACGGGATCTGGCCCGCGCCACGTTCGCGGGCGGCAGCCTCGCGCCGGCCGCGGCCCGGCCGCCCGCCCCCTCCACGCTCCGCGACGCGGTCGCCGGCGAAGACTGGGTGCGGGCCATCGACGTCGATCCCGCGAGCGGTCGCGTGCTCGTGGGCACGATGGGCTACGGCGACAACCTCTTCTGCTTCTCGCGGGAGGGGAAGCTGCTATGGAAGCAGTTCCTGCCGGAGCATCATGTCTATTTCGCCCGCTGGATCGAAGGTGGCAAACGCGTCGCCGCCGCCACGTCCCGCGGGTTTTACTGCTTCCTGCTCGATGGGCGTGATGGCGGTGTCGTGAAGCGGTTCGCCGCGACCGAAAGGCCCTTGTTTCACGGCAGCTTCGGGCTGCCGAATCTCGACGGCGCCCAGGACACACCGCTGCAGATCGAGGTCAACGAGCCGCTGCGGCAGATCCTGATCCGCGGGCTGACCGGCCTGCTGGCCGTGGACTTCGACGGCAACAAGATGTGGTTCCTCGACCGGGCCGAGGCGATCGCCGCCTATCCCCAGGAGGCGGATCAGGGGAGCGACGCCGCGAAGTTCGGCGACAATCTTCACATGGGCACCTTCGCGCTCAGCCCCGACGGCACGCGGCTGGTCTACAGCGAGGAGCTGGTCGTCGGCTCGACGCCCGATCCCGCGAACCCCGGAGCCACGACCTATCTATGGGCCCATGCGCCGCGGATTCTCGATGCCAAGACCGGGAAGTCGCTGTCGATCAATCGCGCGGATCCCGGCAGCGGGAGGGGCGGCAAGACCTGGAGCGTGGACTGGCCGAAGAACGCCCCGCGTCCCCGCGTGCTCTTCCAGGGACTCGCGGCCGAATGGCGTGCAGATGACACGTTCGGCCCCTATCTGCCCGACGCCGGCACGCAGCTCGCCGACGGCAGCCGCCTGACGGCCTCCCCCACCACGCTCGAGCGGGTCGCCCCCGACGGAAAGAGCCTCTGGCGGCTCGCGGCCGACCAGATCTGGCTGCCGTCGCTCGACGCGATGAATGAAAGCCAAACCCGCTACTACCGCTGCGATCGCGACGGCCTCGTGCGGTGCATCGATCTGCCCACAGGGAAGACGCTCTGGGATTTCCGGATGCCGTTCGCCTCCAAGCTCCGGCCCTTCGGCGACGAGGTCGTCGCCGGCGCGAGCAACGGCGCCGTCGCCGCGATCGACGCCGCGGGCAAGGCGGTCTGGCAGACACGGATTCGCGATCACCACGAGCTGACCGGGGAGAACTATCCCGCCTTCCTCGCCGCCGCCACGGACCGGGTTCCCGATTCCTCGGCGGAGTTCTACGTCGAAGGCCGGGACGGGCCCGACGACTACCGAAACGTGCTGCGGATGGGCGTGGAACAGCTGCGAAGCGGCTCGTTCGAATCGGCCGAAGGCTGGCAATCGCCGCAGGGCCCGGTCGCCCTCGGCAAGCCGGCCAAGGAGGGCGGGTCTGCAGTGCAGATGAACGCGGCCCAGCTCGTCACGCAGCGGCCGACGGCCCGGGTGATTCCGTCGGCCACCTACCTGCTCGAATTCTGGTATCGCGTGGAGGACACCAAAGCCCACCTCGTCGCCGGGGCCCTCCTGCACGGATCGAAGGAGACCTTCACCGGCTCGCGGTATCGCGGCCGCCCGGGGGAGTGGATGTTCGGCCGGCTGGCGATCAAGACGGCGAAGGATACCGCCTCGCTCGACGTCGGCTTCGAGGCGGTCGGCGGCAGGATCGCCGTCGATGCGGCCAGCCTGCGAGCAATCCGCTTCCCGTCGGCCAACCTGCTGGCCAACGACGAGCTCAATGCGATCGAGCCGATGTTCGTCGAGGACATACGAGTGCAGTTCGAGCGGATTCCCGCGACGCTCAGGCAAAAGCTCATGAGCCGCAACCGGGTCTCCGCATTCGCCCAGGGCGTCACCTCCACCGCCATGATCTACACCCAGGAGTCGGCGTTTCTCCACAACGGCCGGATCGACGACGTCGGCAACATCTGGACCAACGCGCCGGACCCGATGGCCTTCACCGTCACGCTCGCCAAGGCGAGCTATGTCTCGGACCTCGTGCTCTATCTCAACAACGCCACGCCCGACAGGGTCTATCCGATGATCAGCGTCCTCGCCAACGACGTCGAGAAGAAGCTGCCGCGGGACGTGGCGCTCGTCCGCCGCAACGAGCGACGGTTCATCGTCGTCCACTTCCCGCAGCCGATCCTCACCGACAGCCTCAAGATCATCCCGAGCTACTACGACGCCCACACCGATTCGCTCACCGAGGTCGAGGTCTACGGGCCGCTCGACGGCGGCTCGTCGAAGAAGTTGGCGGCGGGCGATCCCGACGCCATGCCGATGCTGCTGGGAACCCCTGCCCACGTTCCGGCGAAGCTGCCGGCGGATCTCGTCGGCACGTGGGTGAGCCCCTTCAATTTCAGGGCGCCGCGATTCCCCTGCTACAACTCGGGCGTCACGGTGGTCGACGGCGTTTTCACGATCAGCGACCCCGCCGGCTCGGTGCAGTCGGTGAAGGTCGTCGAGTCCGCTCCCGCGGCGAATCCCAGACCGAATCCCAGGGCGAGACCGAAGCCCGCCACCCGCCTCGAGGCCGGGCCG
>JBIIOJ010000334.1:0-3597 GCA_044337015.1 Pirellulales bacterium | reverse complement strand
CGCGGCCGGCGGCACGCTCCCCGTCGCGGGCTGGCAGGGGCTCACCACGGCGGGCTCACCGGGGCAGTATCTGATCACCGGCACGACCACGAACCCCGGCGACACGAGCGAGACCGCCGGCCTGCTCTACGTCGGCCCGATCACGGCCGAAGGGGGTGCGGGCTACGTGATGGTGATGCCCGATCCGCCGGGTGAGACGACCGACGGCACCACCGCCTACTCGGCCGACAATCTGGGGAACGGCGAGTTGCGGATCGTGGGCACCTATTCCGTCAGCGGCGCTCCCAACGAACTGGGCTTCGTGTTCAAGGGCACGGTGGACGACGTGGGCACGGCCGCCAAGTACGAGCCGATTCCGCGGCCCCACCCGTCGGCCACCTGGAACATTCCCCACAGCACCTCGGGCGGACTCGTCGTCGGCAACTACGACAGCTCCACGTCGGGCGGCCTGCCGGCCGGCGGGGGGTTGGCGTACGTGTACGACGCCGTGAATCGCCAGTATCTCGTTCCGAGCATGGTCTATCCCGGCTCGGCATCCAACACCGCCTACGGCATCTGGCACAACGGCGGCACGAGCTACACGATCTGCGGCGGATTCGCCAACAGCCCGATCAACAACCTGCTCAATCCGCGGCAGCCGCTCTCGCAGGCGCTGCTCGTCGATTTCGACTCCGCGACGGGAGAATTCTCGAACTGGAAGTCGTTCACCTACACGTCTCCCTCCAGCGGCGCGTCGGGCATCACGCACTTCGAGGGGATCAGCGGCGTCGAGCCGGGGAAATACACGCTCGCCGCCACGGCCGCCACCGAGGCCGGCACGATCGCCGGGTTCGTCACCGTCTATCGCAACGCCGACGGCTCGTTCAGCGAGATGCAGTGGACCGACCTCGCGCCGCCCGTGGTGGGAGGCTCGTCCTTCGCCGACTCCGTCTATGGCAACGCGGTGGTGGGCATCGACCCCAGCAACTCGGGCGTGAACGCCTACCAGGCCACGATCACGCCGGGTGGCAACCTGATCAGCGGCAACGGCGGTGCGGGCGTCCGGATCCTGGGTGACGACAACATCGTGGCCTCGAACCTGATCGGCACCACGATCACGGCTGCGGCGACGCTCGCCAATGGCGGCGATGGCGTACGGATCGAGAGCGGGGCCGCGGGCAACCTCGTCGGCCACGCCGATCCGGTCACGTCGATCGACTATGCCGGCACCGCCGACATCTCCCTCCCGGTCGAATCATGGACCGGCATCCGCGGGCTCGAGAACGGCGACTACCTCATCACGGGCTCGACCGTCTCGGGCGGCGTGACGAGCGGCCTGCTCTATGTAGGCACGCTCGACGGGGGCGACGGCGCCGCCTACGCGATCAACTATCCCAATCCCCCCGGTGGCACCGTCGCGTCCACGAGCGTCTACGGCCCCGACTATCTCGGCGACGGGGAGGTGCTGCTCGTGGGCACCTACGTGCTCGACGGCGGCGAGACCCGCTACGGCTTCGCCTTCCGGGGCAACCTCGCCACGATGGCCACCGACGTGACCAATCCGGACAACTACGAGACGATCTGGAACGGCTCGACCTTCAACTATCTCCACAGCACGATGGGGGGGCTGGCGGTCGGCAACTATATCGCCAGCACCTCGTCAACCGAAGCCGGCCGGGCCTACATCTACGACTTCGACTCGGGAGAATTCACCGACATCGTCTTCCCCGGCTCGATCTCCAACACCGCCTACGGCATCTGGGACAACGGCGACGGGAGCTACACGATTGCCGGCGGCTTCTCGCAGCTGCCGGTCAATAACGCCGACGACCGCCTCCAGCCGATCGGCATGGCCTCGCTGATCGACTACCGCCCGGCCAGCCCGCCCAGCGAGAGATTTTCCAACTGGCGGGCCTACAGCTACCAGAGCCCCGATCAGGTAACGGCCGCCACCCACTTCATGGGCATCAGCAGCGTCGAGAAGGGCGTCTACACGCTCTCGGGCAGCGGCTTCGTCTCCGGCCAGATCGTGTCGAGCGGCCTGGCCACCGTCGTCCGGCAGACCAACGGCTCGTTCGGCGACATGGCCTGGGTGGATCTCGCGCCGCCGGAATCGGTGACGGGTGTGGACGGCCTGCCGAGCGCCAATTCGGTCTACGGCAACGCCGTGGTCGGGATCGTGCTGGGCGAGAGCGGCTCAGCCAGCTACCAGGCGGAGGTGAACGTGGGCTTCCAGCCCTCCAACCTGATCTCTGGCAACCGCGGCCACGGCGTGGCGATCGCGGGCGGGGCCGACAACGTCGTGGCCATGAACCTGATCGGCACCGACTCCTCGGGGCAGGCAGCGGTTCCCAACCGCGGCAACGGCGTTCTCGTCACGAACGGGGCGAGCGGCAACCTGATCGGTGGCTTCGCGAGCGGCGGCAACGATCCGACGGCCGTCGTGTTCGCGCGACCCCCGCAGGGCAATCTGATCTCGGGCAACGGGTCGAATGGCATCCTGCTCAACGGCGGCGCCACGGCCAACACGCTCGCGGGCAACTTCGTCGGCACGACCGGCTCCGGCAACGCGGCCCTCGGCAACGCGCTCGACGGCGTGGCGATCGTGAACGCGAGCGGCAACTCGCTCCTGGGCACCACGTTCCAGCAAAGCCCGTTCGTGTTCTACAACGTGCTCTCCGGCAACGCGGGCAACGGTCTGCGGATCACGAACTCGAACGACACGACCGTGCAGGCGAACTTCACGGGTATCGGCGCCGACAACGCCACGGTCGTGGCGAATCAGGGCAGCGGGATCCTCGTCAACGGCACGTCGGCGGGCACGATCGTCGGCGGACCGATCCCGCTCGGCAACGTCAACTCTGGCAACAACAAGTACGGCATTGAACTCGCCGGGAAGGCGAGCGGCTTCGTCGCGTTCAACAGCTTCGTCGGGATTGTCGCCTTCGGCGGGGCGGCACCCAACCGGCTCGACGGCATCCGCATCACGGCCACCGGCGGAAACAACCTCATCCGCACCTGCCTCGTGGCGGGCAACTACGGCAACGGGATCGTGATCGCGGGCAAGGCCACGGGCGTGACGGTCGAGGACACCGCGGCCGGCACGAACTCGGCCATCGAGGCGGCGATCCCCAACTACGGCAGCGGCATCCTGATCACGGACAACGCACACGACAACGCGATCGGCGGCTTCCAGCCCTCCGTCGAGACGAAGGTGCACCTCTCGGGCAACCTCCGCTACGGCCTCGAGATCACCGGGAAGGCGAAGAACAACCGGGTCTTCAATTCCGTGATCGGAGCCGGCTTCGAGGCGATCGACCCGATCCCCAACACGCTCGGCGGCATCTACGTCGGCCCGGGCACCTCGGGCACGATTCTCGGCGGCACACAGCCCAACATGGCCAACCGCGTGCTCTTCAACGGCGGCGCGGGTATCACGATGTCCGGGTCGAGAGGCGATCTGGTTCTCGGCAACGAGATCCGAGCCAACGTCGGCAGCGGGATCGTGATCGCCGGCGCCCGGTCCGGCACGATCGGCGTTGCGGGCAGCGGCAACGCGATCGTGTCGAACGGCCTGAACGGCATCCAGGTGTCGGGCGACGTAAAGGGCACGGTCAT
>JBIIOJ010000333.1:0-3602 GCA_044337015.1 Pirellulales bacterium | reverse complement strand
CTCGCCAAGAACGGTCGTGACCATGTGTGAACTGCTCGGCCTCGCCTTCAACAAGCCGATCTCGCCCGGCCTCTCCTTTCGCGGCTTTCGAAATCGCGCAAAGCGGAATCGAGACGGCTGGGGCCTTGCGGCTATCACGCCCACCAAGGCACGGATCACCAAAGAGCCGATTCGCGCCGACCAGAGCGCCTTATCGCAGTCCCTCCGCGACGATCCGACGCTCGCCGCCCCGATCTTCATCGGTCACGTGCGGGCCGCCAGCCGCGGCGCCGTGAACCACAAGAACACGCACCCTTTCACTCGCCGCATCACAGGCAGCGATTTCGTCTTTGCCCACAACGGCACGCTCTCAATGGACCACCTGAAATCCTATGACGCGGCAGCGTTTCCCGTCGAGGGTTCCACCGATTCCGAGTTGGCGATGTGCGTGCTGCTCTCGTGGATGGCCCAAGAGCAGGTTGACCACCAGAACTACTCCATGATCGAGGAGTTTCTCAAGGAACTCAACGTTGCCGGTGACCTGAATCTGCTTTTCTCCGACGGCAGCCGGCTCTACTGCTACCACGACACGCGCGGCTACAACGGCCTCTGCTGGACGCACCGCGCAGCGCCCTTCTGCCGAGTCAGCCTCCGGGACGAAGACTGGGAGGTGGATCTCCTCGAAGAAAAATCCCCGGATCAAAAGGGCTTCGTCATTGCCTCGCGAAAACTGACAGATGGCGAAGACTGGCAGACCTTCAGGCCGGGCTCATTGATGGTTTTCGAGCGCGGCGAAGTCGTCTACGGAGCCGGTGTCTGAACTGACGCGGCTGCCCATTCTTCACGTGGGATCGTAACGCAGCGATCGTCGACGCGATCGATCCCCCGACAAGACCGCTGCAGCGAAGCAATGCCTACTCTTCCTGCGGTGCGGGTTCGCCTGCTTTCGAAAGAGCCCGACTATGACACGCTCGGCGCGTGTCGAACGCTGGCCTGCGATACAGTCGACGGGTAAAATGCCATCAGCATCAGGAACGACACGTCCCCCACGACGTGTTGGAAACGCCTCGTGGTGTTTCCGCAACCGAGCCACTGCAAGGCACACGGTGCTTCCGCCGGCATGAAAATGCCGGCGGGATGTGCGTGAGGATTCGCTTCTCACGAAACAATGTTGCAGCAGTCCGAGGGGCGGCAACGCCCCTCCGGGCTGGTTCTTGGTGCGTTGCTCATTCCGGAGTACGCACGATGGCCGCATACGAAACGTACGACCGGCAAGAGCTTTACCAGAGGAAGCTGAAAGAGTTCACGGAGTTGGAGGTGCCCCCGTGCCCGCGGTGCGGCGCAGCCAACACCGCGTCGGTGCAGGTCGGCGTGATCTGGGTCACGATCATGCTGGCCGCCACGTGCCCGAAGTTCAAACTGATTCCCAACGGCCCGAAGCCTGGCAACTGGTTTTGCAATTCCTGCAGTCGCTTTTTCGACGTCGCCTACGAGGGCGATGAGGGAGGTCGCGCATGAGCGAGAGAAAGGCCGGACTACCCTATCTGATCGATACTGGCGCTATTGCGCTTGGCTATTACGTCGTTCTTACGATCGACTATCAGTACGTGAGCGAGTTCAACACCGAAGAGGAGGCCGAGGCGTTCATCGCAGAAGCCAATGGGACCGACGTTGAGACGGTTCGCCGGGAAACTGCGGAGCGGGCGCGAAAGCTCGCCGAGTATCGCGAGAACATGATCCGCGGCTCGCGGGAAAAAGCCGCGCGTAAAGACGGTTCGCGGTGACGGCGGCCTGTGCGCGGGCACGTCGCTGCAGGTCTATCCGGCGAGCGAGGGCGTGCTGGAACTCGTCGCCAGCCTGCTCCGCGCGGCCGCCGGGTAGTCGAGATCGGCGGATAACGCCCTTCATTGCGGTGCTTCAACGAACCGCCTTGGCGATTCATCGTCCGGTGGCTCCCAGATCGGGTTCACGCCGGCCGGCAGGGGGTCGGCACGCACGTAGATCTTTTCCGGCGCCTGGGCGAAGTAGCAGAAGAGCGCGGGGCAGAGCCAGCACTCCATGCGCAGGCCGGTCACGTAGCCGTGATACCAGTTGCCCTCGTACTCGTCTGGCCGCAGTAGAGTGAGCACCACGTCGTGGCCGGCGAACGACTCGTCGGCAAACGAGAGGGCGAAGCCGTGCTCTGCACGGGGAATACGTTTTGTCGACACGAGCCGACTGATCATCTCCGTCGCACCGCACACGAACGCCTCCTCCTTGAGGCCCGTGCGCGGATCGTCGAAGACCCACGTCTCGCGAAGTTTGTAGGGATAGATCGTCAGTGTGTCAGGGCTCATCGTCGCTGCTCCAGCGGTCGGGTGGTGTTGAGTCAAACAACGCCTGCCATTTGTGATTGCGGTATTGGTCGTGCGACGTCCGCCGATGCGGCGGAAGCGCAGCCAAGGCTGCGGCGTATCGCTCGCGAAACCAGCCCCGCAGCTCGGGGTGCACCAGCCGCGGATAGAAGATGATCCACTGCGATGGTACGACGTCGGACAGGTCGGCGGCTCTCGGGACGCCGCTCACGTGGACCACTTCGTTACAGTCGTCGTCGAGATCGAGGGACGTCCCTCGGGCGACGAAAGTCCACGAGCCGCCGGATTCCTTGCGGCCAAAGACCTCGATTGCCCCGCCCTCGACGAGCAGGCGAACGACACACGGATCGGTGATCATCTGGTGTCTCCTTCAACGTGAACGCGGTTGCCCGATGGATTCGGATATCGGCCTAGGCGACGGCGGCGAACGACGCCCTGCCTTCGTCAGCGCGGGGTACGCGTGGCGGCCTCCGCTCGGGTATCTCTTCGCCCTCGACTGCAATGCGGGCAAACAGCGCGTCCCGCCGGGCTATGGCTTGGATCGCCTCGCCAGTCTTGAGAGATCGTCTGATGCGTCGCTTCCGGTGGTCCCAGTGAAGCGTGTAGTGGACCCACCACGTGCCATTGTTGTTCCACAGGTGGTGGAGCCGATTCGTGTCGTCGATTCGTGCGGACAAAAATCCCCTGGCCATCATGCGTTCTCCGTGGTGGTGAACGCATCAAGATCAAGCCGGCGGGGAGTTGCCCGTCGGCTCGCTGCAATATTGTTTCGTGAGGCAACGCACCTCACGCTCATCCCCTCGACGCCCTCGCGTCTTAGGTAGCACCGTTTGCCTTGCAGAGGCTCGGAAGCGAACCCGGCTTTGGGGCCGGGCTCACACGACACGCGGTTCAGGCGTGTCGATCTTGATGCACCGGGATTATACCACCTCCGTCAACACCGGCCTGTGTCATAACGATGTGGACGCGGGCGAGACACGTATCCTTCTCCATGCCCGCCACGATCTCGATCAACCGTGCACCCGTGCCAGCAAAGAACACGGCCGACGGCATCCGGGCCGTGAGCGGGCGGGCCGTGGTGACGGCTGAGAGTGCCGAGGCCTATCTGGAGACGAAGTTTGGCGACCATCTGGACGCAGCCCGGGCCGCCATGATGACGCTGGCCCACGCGTACCGGCCGCGGGAGTTGGCGGCCGAGGCGTTTGCCCTATACGAAGAGTTCCGGCCTGCGATCCCTGAGGGCATGAAGGGCTGGGGAGCGAAGGGCGT
>JBIIOJ010000077.1:0-12321 GCA_044337015.1 Pirellulales bacterium | reverse complement strand
GAGGGAGGGGTTGTCCGTGTCCCCGAGACGGCGTAGCTGACCAGCGCAGCCAGGATGGCGGAGCGCCAGTCAGCTCCGAGCGAGCGGAGCCCAGGATGGGCGCAGCGAGCGTCCGGCGAGGAGATACGGACAGCCCCGCCCGGTTTTTTCCGCAAGCGCTTTGATCTCGCCAGCGACGAGGCGTCCGCTCCCCCGGCGGCAATACGGGCTCCTACAGGGGCGTTCATGACCCGGCAGCCCCTCGCTTCACCCGGCGTCGACGAGTGGCAGGAGATCATCCTGTTCTGCGAGCCCCAGGATCGATCGGAGCCGCTCGACCTCGTCGGTAGTCAACGGCAGGAAGCAGACGGGGTCCTGCACGAGATCAGGGTCGACGAGGCGGTGCGAGACGATGCGGGTGCCCTCGAACACCGGGGCGCGGCCGTAGCCGTACATGAAGTTGTCGACATGTCCCTGGAAGTCGCCGAGCGTGACGGCGGCGGGGCGGGGCTTTCTCACGAAGTAGAGTTCGATGACGCTTTCCCAGTAGTGGGTGACGAACTTCTCGCCGATGTTCACCAGGCCGTAGCGGTCGCGGTTGGCACCGGCGACGAGCACCGGTAGCGAACGGAGCGAGGCCCCCCGTCGCTCGGCATCGCTGCGGATGCCGCGAGCGAGGTTGAGGCAGAAGTCGGCACTGAAGCAGTCGTCAAAGAGCAGCACGAGGTGGGAGAGATCGACGGACGCCCCGCCCTCCGACTTCCCGGCCTTCCCGCGGCGGATTCCGCCGTCCACGAGCGCGGAAGCGACGCGGTCGACCGGAATCGCGTAGCTCTGAATCTCCTTCGGGAGCCCGTGCCCCACCACGACGACGGTCGCGGGCTCCTCGGCGGCGGCACGGGCGGCGATGGCCCCGAGGAACGCCTCGGAAACGTCGGCAAGCGTCTGGTCGCCGTGCCGCTTGAGCACGTCGGCCTTGGTCCGGTAGGCCGCCGCCAAGGCGGTGATCTGCTTCGGGTCGAGCCCCTGGTCGGGATCGAGAAGCGCCGTGATCGGACGCCCCGGCCCGATCACGACGGTCGCGGCGTGCTTCCTGCGGGCATCGACGATGAACGCCGCAACATCGCCGATCGACCGCCGCTGCCGATCCTCCGGGAGTCGCCCGATCGCGTCGGCATGATCGACGAGCGTCCATCGCACCGACGGGGCGATCTGCCGCGAGAGCCTGCGGTCGTTGTTGATCGCATCGGGCAGGAAGGCCCCGAGGGCGTCCTGGAACGAGTCGAAAGACGCGAGCGGAATCACAGTCTCCGCCGGCTCCCTCGCGGCCGCCGTGACGGCGAGCAGCCACGCCGAGACCAGAAGGCCGGGCACGCTCATGGCCGATGTTTCCCGTGATGAGTTCATCTGTGGAGCCACATCATTCCCTGCCGAGCGACCGCTCGAACCTCCGGCAAAGCTCCCGCCGCCGTCGATGCGTCCACCACTTTGTGAATGCCCGCCGAGCCTCGTCGGCGAGCTTCGACTCCCGACGGTGGAGCTTCGAGAGCTCGTCCCGGCAGACCCGGGCCGCCTTCTGCCGCCTCCAGCGGCCGAACCGGTCGGCCGCGGCAGCATGATCGGTGAAGTCGCCGAGACGCTCCTGCAGCTCCTCGATCGCCTCCAGGCACCTCGACCGCTGCCTGGCGTCGAAGACCACACCGCAGATTTCAAGGGCGTACCGCAGCTTCTTTCCTTCGATCCGTAGTTCATGCAGGTCCTCGGCGTCTCGATGCCGCCGGTCGGCGGTTCGGAAAAACCGTCTCATGACCGGGGCGAGCCGCCGCCGCGCGTGCTTGCCGAACTCTCGCTTGCCGCCTGATGAAAGTGGCTCGACGAGGCGATCCACCCGTTGCGGCCAATCGTTGTCGACCAGCTTCCCGTGCAGCAGGCGGATCGGACGCCTCGAGGACTGTCGCTGCCGTCCGAGCATCGCGAGAAGCCGCTGCGGCCGCTTCCGCTCTCTTGCTTCTGCGGCCGACGCCGACCGTCCACCGGCCGCCGCCGCGGGCTTCGCCGACGAAAGGTCGCGTCCGAGCCGTTCGATGAGCACGTCGAGATCCCTGGCCTCGCCAGCCGTTCGCCGAATTCGCCGCAGCTGACGCTCGAACCACTCAGTTTCCCTGGAATCCACAAGGTCGGCGAACAGCTCGATCGCCACGAGCGACCGCCGCGTCGCAACCCGAAGCTGGTGGACGTCCTCACTCCGAAGGCTCCTTTCTTCAGCGACCCTGCCAAGGAGCTCCCAGACCGCCGCGAGACGGTGACGGACGATGCGGCCGGCCACCACGCTGGCTAGAGCGTGCGGTCCATCAGTGACCATCCATCGTACCGAGAGCGTCATCGCCGACCCGTCCGTCCGGGCGTGAGCCGAAGCCGGCGGCGGCCGGGTGGATGCTCCACCTGGTAGCCGGCCGTACGGAGTCTAGCGGCGTGTCGAGGACGAAAAAAGAATCATGACGTCCGGTTGCAGACTCGATTTCAGAGGCTGTCGCCCTCGGAGCCACCCTCGAGCGTCGCGACGTCCGCACCACCTTCGAGGGCCATCCTGACCTCCTCCTCGGTGGGCGCCTCGAGCAGCGGGAACTGCCTCGTGAGCAGGTTCTCGCGGTCGATACGGAGCGACTCGAGTGCCTCCGGCCGGACGCGAACCTCGGCAGACTGGAACGTGTTGAATCCCGTTCCAGCGGGGATGAGGTGGCCAAGGATGACGTTCTCCTTGAGCCCGACGAGGCGGTCGGTCTTGCCGGCCAGGGCCGCTTCGGTGAGCACCTTGGTCGTTTCCTGGAAGCTCGCGGCCGAGATGAAGCTCGAACTCTGGACGCTCGCCTTGGTGATGCCGAGCAATTGCGTGCTCGCCGTCGCAGGCTTCGGCTTGACGCCCTTGGCTGGAGTGCCGCCGAGCGCCTCAATCTGCGAGTTCATCTGGGCGAGCACGTCCTTGGGAACGACGCTCCCCTCGGCGTACTCGCTGTCGCCCTTCTCGGTGATCCGCAGGCAGTTGGCGACGTTGTCGTTGATCGCGCGGAACTCAAACCTGTCCATCACGCTGCCAGGCAGGAGGTTCGTGTCGCCGACTGTCTCGATCTTCACCTTTCGCAACATCTGCGACACGATGATCTCGATGTGCTTGTCGTCGATGTCCACCCGCTGGCTGCGGTAGACGTTTTGGATCTCGCGGACGAGGTACCGCTGCACCTCCTCCTCACCCGAGATCCTGAGAATGTCATGGGGCACGAGCGGGCCATCGACGAGCGCCTCGCCGGCCCTCACAAAGTCGCCCGCGTGCACCCGGAGATGCTTGCCGTGGGTGATCAGGTGCTCGCGCTCGATCCCGCTCTCGCTCTTCACGCGGATGGTCCGCTTGCCGCGACGCTTCTCGCCGAGCAGTTCCACGACACCGTCGATCTCCGCCATGATGGCTGGATCCTTCGGCTTGCGGGCCTCGAAGATCTCGGTCACCCGCGGCAGGCCGCCGGTGATGTCCTGCGTTCCCGAGGCCTCGCGGGGCGTCTTCGCGAGCACGTGACCGGCCGCGACCTTCTCGCCCGGTGCAACCTCGATGTAGGCCTTCTCGGGCAGGTAGTAGAAGTCGAGGATCTTTCCGGTCTCGTCCTCGAGCACCACCTGCGGATGGTAGGCGCCCTTGTGCTCCATGATCATTCGCCGGACGTGTCCGCTCGGATCCTTTTCGACGCGGAGCGTCTCGTTCTCGATCACGTCCTCGTAGCGGACCTTGCCCGCGACCTCCGACAGGATCGGGATCGAGTGTGGATCCCACTGCACGAGCACGGTGCCCGGCTTGACCTCGTCGTTGTCCTTGATCTTGAGGATCGCGCCGGCGGGAATCTCGAACTTCTCGAGCTCCCGTCCCTTCGGATCGAGGATCGAAATCTCACCGTTGCGGGCGAGCACGACCTGCTCCCCCTGCTCGTTGGTCACGGTTCGCAGCCGGGTGAACTTCACGGTTCCCGCCCGCTTCGCGCGGCTCTCGCTCTCCTCGATCGCCCGCTGGCCCACGCCGCCGATGTGGAACGTCCGCATCGTCAACTGCGTTCCCGGTTCGCCGATGCTCTGGGCGGCAATGATGCCGACGGCCATCCCCTCCTCGACCATCGCTCCGGTCGAGAGGTCCATGCCGTAGCAGAGCCGGCAGACGCCGAGTGGCGCCTCGCAGGTCAGGGGACTGCGAACCTGGATCTTCTCGAGGCCAAGCTCCTCGATCTTCCGGGCGGTCTCACGGCTGATGAGCTCGTCCTCCTGCACCACCACTTCGTCGGTGATCGGGTTGCGGATGTCGGTCCGGCTGACGCGGCCGCGGATGCCGTCGGCGAGGCTGACCTCGACCTTCTCGCCGCGGTAGATGACGCCCTTCGTGATGCCCTGGGTCGTGCCGCAGTCGTGCATCGTCACCACCACGTTCTGGGCGACGTCGGCGAGCTTGCGGGTGAGATACCCCGAGTCGGCCGTCTTGAGGGCGGTGTCGGCGAGACCTTTACGAGCTCCGTGGGTCGAGCTGAAGTACTCGAGCACGGTCAGGCCCTCGCGGAAGTTCGCCTTGATCGGCGTCTCGATGATCTTGCCCGACGGCTTCGCCATGAGCCCTCGCATACCGGCCAACTGGCGAATCTGCTCGACGCCACCTCGTGCGCCCGAATGCGCCATGAGGTGGATCGGGTTGACGTAGCCGCTGCGGCGGTTCGGCTTTGCGTCGGTGTCCTGCTCGAGCTCGGCCATCATCTCCTTGGTGATCTGCTCGCGGGCGTGCGTCCAGGCGTCGAGCACCTGGTTGTACCGCTCGCCGTCGGTGATGACGCCACGCTGGTAGAGCTTCATGATCTTCAGAACGCCCTTCTCGGCGTCGCCGATGATCCTGGTCTTGTTGGCAGGCGTGATGAGGTCGTCGGTCGCGAAGGACAGACCGCTCTTCGTGCTCCAGCCGAAGCCGACGCGGTTCATGTTGTCGAGCAGGTCGATCGTCTTTCGCCGGCCGAGCCCCTGGTAGCAGTCGGAGATCACTCGGGCGAGCTCGCTCGACCGCATCGGGATGTTGTAGAAGAGCATTCCTTCGGGCAGGATCGAGTTGAAGAGCACGCGGCCGACGGTCGTTTCGATGAGTGCGCCCGGCTTCGACGACGCGTCGCCTTCGACCTTGAGCCGACGCTTCGCCGGAAGCTTCACCCTGATCTTGGCATGGGTGTCGGCCTTCCCGAGGCCGTGGGCCAGTTCCACCTCCTCGAAGCTCTTGAACACCATCCCCTCTCCCTTCCGACCGGCGATCGCCATCGTGAGGTAGTAGCAGCCCATCACGACGTCCTGCGAGGGCGAGATGATCGGGGCGCCGTTGGCCGGGCTGAAAATGTTGTTCGTCGAGAGCATGAGCGTGTGCGCCTCGACCTGTGCTTCGATCGATAGGGGCAGGTGGACGGCCATCTGGTCACCGTCGAAGTCCGCATTGAATCCCTTGCACACGAGCGGGTGCAGCTTGATCGCATTACCCTCGACGAGGATCGGCTCGAACGCCTGAATGCCCATTCGGTGGAGCGTGGGGGCCCGGTTGAGCAGCACCGGATGGTTGCGGATCACCTCCTCGAGAATGTCCCAGACCTCGGCGTCTTTCCGCTCGAGCATCTTCTTGGCGCTCTTGATCGTGTCCGCATGGCCAAGCTCCTTGAGCCGCCGGATGATGAACGGCTGGTAGAGCTCGAGTGCGATCTTCTTCGGCAGGCCGCACTGGTGGAGCCGCAGCGTCGGCCCGACAACGATCACCGACCGGGCCGAGTAGTCGACCCGCTTGCCGAGCAGGTTCTCGCGGAAGCGGCCCTGCTTGCCCTTGATCATATCGGTGAGGCTCTTGAGCGGACGATTGCTCGAGGCCAGGACCGGCCGCTTGCAGCGGTTGTTGTCGAAGAGCGCGTCCACCGACTGCTGCAGCATCCGCTTTTCGTTGCGGATAATGACCTCGGGCGCGTTCAGGTCGACCAGTTTCTTGAGCCGGTTGTTCCGGTTGATGATCCGGCGGTAGAGGTCGTTGAGGTCGCTCGTCGCGAAATTACCGCTGTCGAGCATCACGAGCGGCCGCAGGTCTGGCGGGATCACCGGGATCACGTCGAGCACCATCCACTCCGGCTTGTTTTCGCTGTCGCGGATCGCCTCGACGATCTTCAGCCGGTTGACGAGGTCCTTCTTCTTCTGCTTGGAGTTTGTGGTTTCGAGATCGACGCGGAGCTCCTTCGAGAGCGTGACGAGGTCGAGCGAGAGCAGGAGCTTGCGAACCGCCTCCGCCCCCATCTCGGCCTCGAACGAACCGTCACCGTGGGTGGCGCGGGCCTCCCGATACTCCTCCTCCGTGAGCAGCTGCTGCTTCTTCAGCGGCGTGTCCTTCGGATCCAGCACCACGTAGTCCTGGAAGTAGATCACCTTCTCGAGGCTCGACGTCTTCATGTCGAGGAGTGCCCCGAGACGGCTCGGCATCGCCTTGAAGAACCAGATGTGGACGACGGGCGCCGCCAGCTCGATGTGCCCCATCCGCTTCCGCCGCACGCGGCTGTGGGTGACCTTCACGCCGCAACGGTCGCAGATCATCCCCTTGTACTTCATGCCGCGATACTTGCCGCAGGCGCACTCCCAGTCCTTTTCCGGTCCGAAGATCCGCTCGCACATCAGCCCGTCCTTCTCGGGGCGGTAGGTGCGGTAATTGATCGTCTCGGGCTTCTTCACCTCCCCGAACGACCAACTGCGGATGTCGTGGGGCCTGGCGAGGCTGATCTTCACGGCCGAATAGTCGTTGACGCGATCGTAGGTCGTTTCGCCAATGCTCATGATGGTCGTCTCCTTGCGGCTCTACGGGAAGATTGCGGCTGTAGCCTGGGGCGGGTTTGTGCGGGACGGGTTCGATTTACGGCGTGGGTCAGATCCGCCGCTTTTCGAGCGACATGTTGAGGGCGAGTCCACGGATCTCGTTGGTGAGCACGTCGAAGCTCGCGGGCGTGCCGGCCTCGAGCGTGTTCTCGCCCTTGACCATGCTCTCGTAGATCTTCGTGCGGCCCTCGACGTCGTCGCTCTTCACGGTGAGGAGTTCCTGGAGGATGTAGGCCGCACCGTAGGCTTCGAGCGCCCAGACCTCCATCTCCCCGAACCGCTGGCCGCCGAAGCGGGCCTTGCCGCCGAGCGGCTGCTGGGTGATGAGGGAGTAGGGGCCGGTCGACCGGGCGTGAACCTTGTCGTCCACGAGGTGGTGGAGCTTGAGCATGTAGATGAAGCCCACGGTCGTCTCCTGCTCGAGAGGCTCGCCCGTGCGGCCGTCGAACAGCTGCGCCTTGCCATGCCGTGGGAGATGGGCGTCGTCGAGCACCTTATTGATGTCGTCCTCGCTCGCACCGTCGAAGACCGGCGTGATCGCCTGGAAACCGAGCAGCTTGCCGGCCCAGCCCAGGTGGGTCTCGAGGATCTGGCCCACGTTCATCCGGCTCGGCACGCCGAGCGGATTCAGCAGGATCTGCACCGGGGTGCCGTCGGCGAGAAAGGGCATGTCCTCCTTCGGCAGGATCTTCGCGATGACGCCCTTGTTGCCATGGCGGCCCGCCATCTTGTCACCGACGGAGATGGCCCGCTTGGCGGCCACGTAGACCTTCACCATCTGCAGGACGCCGGGCCGGAGCTCGTCGCCTCGCTTCATACTGTTGAGCTTCCGCTCCTTGGCGTCGAGCGCGTCCTCGACAGCCGGCCACATCGTCTTGTGAAGCTTTTCAACTTCCGCCTTCCGCTGCGGCGAGCGGATGTCGAGGCCGTCGAGCTTGAAGGCGGCCGCCCGCTCGGCGACGGCCTTGTGGTCCTGGTCGCGGACGAGCGGCGTGCCGTCGATCGCGGTGAGCGGCTTTTGGAGGACCTTTTCCATCTCCGCGACCATAGCGCCGAACTCGTGGGCGACCTCGGCGTTACCGACCGTCTCGGCCTCCTTGAGCTGCTTCTGGAACTCCCGCCGTTCCTCCTCGGAGAGGCTCATCTGGCGGGAGAACTTCTCGGTCGCGATGACGATCCCTTCGACGCCCGAAGGAACTTCGAGCGAATCATTCTTCACGTCTTCGCCAGCCCGCCCGAAGATCGCGTGGAGGAGCTTTTCCTCCGGCGTCAGTTCGGTCTTGCTCTTGGGCGAGACCTTGCCGACGAGGATGTCGCCAGGCCGCACGAACGTGCCGATCCGGACGATGCCCGATTCATCCAGGTTGTGGAGCGCCCGCTCGCCGACGTTCGGGATGTCGCGAGTGAACTCTTCGCGGCCGAGCTTCGTGTCGCGGATCTCGATGTCGTACTCCTCGATGTGGATCGAGGTGTAGACGTCGTTCTCGACCAGCTCCTCGCTGATGATGATCGCGTCCTCGAAGTTGAAGCCGTCCCACGCCATGAAGCCGACGAGCACGTTCCGCCCAAGGGCCAGCTCGCCCTTGAAGGTTGCGGCACCGTCGGCGATCACGTCGCCCTTCTCGACCTTCTGGCCGAGGGTGACGATCGGCCGCTGGTTCTGGCACGTCCGCTCATTGAGCCCAACGTACTTCCGCAACGGGTAGACGTCGGCCGCCGCGGCACCGCCGCCGCCGATCTCGATCCGCTCGGCGTCGACGTAGGTGACCGTGCCCTTCCTGCGGGCGCGGACGATGAGGCCGGAGTTGGCCGCGACGTCCCGCTCCATGCCGGTCGCGACGACCGGCGGCTCCGTCACGAGCAGTGGCACGGCCTGCCGCTGCATGTTGGATCCCATGAGGGCGCGGTTGGCGTCGTCGTGCTCGAGGAAGGGAATCAGGCCGGCCGAGACACCCACCATCTGGCTCGGGGCCACGTCGATGTACTGGATCACGTCGGCCGGCACGAGCACGAAGTCGCCGCGGTAGCGGGCGATGATCGTGTCACCCTGCAGCCTGCCGTCCACGACGGTGGCGTCGGCGGGCGCGAGGTACGCATCGTGTTCCTCGTCGGCCCGCAGCCAGACAACGTCGTCGGTGAGCTTGCCCTTCGTGATCTTCCGGTACGGGGTTACGAGGAACCCGTAGGAATCGACGCCGGAGTAGATCGCCAGGCTCGAGATCAGGCCGATGTTCGTGCCTTCCGGGGTCTCGATCGGACAGATCCGCCCGTAGTGAGAGATGTGCACGTCGCGGACCTCGAACCCGGCCCGCTTCCGGTTCAGGCCACCCGGGCCAAGGGCCGAAAGCCGCCGCTCGTGGGTGAGCATCGAGAGGGGGTTGGTCTGATCGACCACCTGCGACAACTCGCCGCGTCCGAAGAAATACTCGATGGCCGCCGAGATGCTCTTCGGATTGATGAGCGTGCGGGGCGACATCTCAGCCACGTCCTTGAGGCTCATCCGCTCCTGGACGGTACGGCGGAGCTTCAGGAACCCCTTGCGGAGCTCGTCGCTCGCGAGCTCGTCGATCGTCCGAAGCCGCCGGTTGCCGAGGTGGTCGATATCGTCGACTTCGACGTCCGTCTCGCCTTCCGTCAGCTTGATCACGTACTTGATGGCCGCGATCAAATCCTCGGGGCGGAGCGTCATCTCCGTCTCCGGCACCTGCAGGCCGAGTTTGCGGTTCATGCGGAACCGGCCTACACGCCCGAGTCGGTAGCGGTTGGTGTCGTTGAACTTCTCGTCGAAGAGCGACTTCGCCTTGTCGAGCGCCGGCGGATTGCCGGGCCGGAGCCGCTGATAGATCCGCACGAGCGCGTCCTCGTGGCTCGGCGAGACGTTCGTCCGCCGGCGGGATTCGTCGATGTCCTCGGCGAGGCTGTTCAGGATCAGGGGGATCTTCTGCTCCTGCATCACCTCGACCGCCTTCAGCCCTGAGGTGCAAATAAGCTCGGCCTGGTCCTTGGTGATCTTGCGACCGGCGTCCACGATGATCTCGCCGGCCCGCTCGCTGCTCTTCGGATAAACAATGTCGTCGACCGCGATCTTCCCCTCGAGCTTGACGACACTCCTGGCTCCCACGACCTTCTCGACCGAGGACTTGTAGAAGAGCTTGAGCAGTTCGCTGTCGCGGCCGTATTTCGGGTCCATCGCCCGAAGAAGCGTGAGCGCGGAGAACTTGCCGCTCTGGTCGATCCGGACCTGCAGCGTGTCCTTCTTCGAGACGTTCAGTTCGATCCAGCTGCCACGTTCGGGAATGATCCTGCAGTTGAAGGTCTTGCGATCGCTCGACTCGGTGTCGGCGACGAAGTCGATGCCGGGCGACCGGTGCAACTGGCTCACCACCACCCGCTCGGCGCCGTTGATGATGAACTCGCCACCGCCGAGCATGATCGGGATGTCGCCCAGATAAACTTCTTCCTCGATCGGCTGCTCGCGGGTGAGCCGAAGCGTCACCCGCAGCGGACGGCCGTAGGTGAGCCGCAACTGTCGGCACTCGTCCGGCTCATAGCGGGGCTTGCCAAGTTCGTATCGCACGTACTCGAGCTTGACGGTTTTGTCGTAGCTCTCGATCGGAAAGATTTCCCGGAGCACGCCCTCGATGCCCTCGTCCTTCCGCTTGTTTGACGCCGTCTCGTACTGGAGGAACCGCTCGTAGAACCGCGTCTGGATCTCGGTCAGATCGGGAATGGAGTGACTGGCGCGTCGGCTCCCGAAGTGCCGGATTTCAGTGGGCATGAGTCGGCGGACGGCGGGTGTTGCCATCAGATAGAACCTCCTGGGAGGAAATCGCGGTGTGTGTGCAAGGGCTTCGCCAGAAACGGCCGGAAACGAGGCTGACTCAAACGAGAACGAGTCTGAGCAAATCTCATTCCAGCGCGTACCGCGGCGAACTGCGGCACGAAGGGGGACTGGGCGGGGGCGGACCGAACCTAAAAATATAACCAACCACTTCCGGGACGCCAAGCGGCCCGGAAAGTGGTTTGCAGATTTCCCGGAATCTCCCGGGAAATCAGGCTATTTGATGGAAACGGTGGCCTTCGCCTCTTCCAGTTCCTTCTTGAGCTTCTCGGCGTCGGCCTTGGAGATGCCCTCCTTGACCTTCGACGGGACGCCCTCGACGAGGTCCTTGGCTTCCTTCAGGCCGAGGCCAGTCGCGGCACGCACCACCTTGATCACGCCGATCTTGTTGTCGCCGAAGCTCTCGAGAACAACGTCGAACTCGGTCTTCTCGGCAGCCGCCTCGGCTCCGCCGCCACCACCGCCCGCCGCACCGGGGGCCGCCATGACGACCGCGCCGCCGGCGGCCGCCTTGATGCCGTGCACCTCGTCGAGGTAGTCGGAGAGTTCCTTGGCCGCCTTCAGGGTCAGGCCGACGATCTTGTCGCCGAGCTGCTTTGTTTCGGGGGAAAATTCACGCGTTGCTTCAGCTGTTGACATCGCTTCGGATCCTTTCAATGGAAATGGGGAGGTCGGTCGAAATGTTTCGTTTCAGAAAATTCTGTTGGGTTCGCCTGGGGAATGCACGCGGCCTCAGCTTGCCGCCTTCTCGAGGTCTTCGGCTCGCGACTTGATCTGGCCGGCGAGTACTCCGCCCGCAGAACCAATCTGGCTGACGAGCTGGCCCGCGACACCGACGATCTGCCCGGCGATCAGCGAGAGCACCTCGGCACGGCTCGGCCACTTCGCGACAAGCTTGACGTCGCCCGCCTCGAGCCGGGCTCCGTCGAGGGCCCCGCCGCGGAACTCGATTCCCTCGAATTCCTTGAGGGATGCGATCCGGTCAAGCTCCTTTGCGAGGTCGACGACGTCCTCGCCGCCCCACGCGACCGCGAGCATGCCCTCGGTCTTCGTGAAGGCCGGAGCGAGCGGCGTTTCGGCGGCCGCCCTCCGTGCGAGGCTGTTCTTGACCAACTGCAGGTTGATCTGCTTCTTGCGAAGCGCCTGCCGCAGCTTCGTGGCCTTGTGACCGTCGAGCGGCCCCAGGCTGACGACGATCACGTCGCCGACGCCTTCCCAGCGCTGCTTGAGGTCATCGATCAACATGTTCTTGACGAGTTTGCTCATGGGAATCCCGTTCCTTACGCCGCCACCATCACGCCGGGCGTCATCGTGCCCGAGATCGAGATGCTGCGGATGTACTGCCCTTTCACGCCCGACGGCTGAATGGCCATCACATGTTCGATAAAATGGCGGATGTTTTCAACGAGTTTCGCGGCGTCGAAGCTGATTTTTCCAACGACCGCGTGGACGATGCCGGTCGGATCGTTGCGAAACTCTACCTTGCCGGCCTTGTACTCCCGCACGGTCTTGGCGATGTCGGCGGTGACGGTGCCGGCCCTGGGGCTCGGCATGAGCCCGCGGGGACCGAGAACCTTCCCGAGCGGCCCCACCATGCCCAT
>JBIIOJ010000076.1:0-12337 GCA_044337015.1 Pirellulales bacterium | reverse complement strand
GGTTGAGGAGCGATTCGTGCCGTTCCTCCTGCCGGCGGGTCGCCCGCTCGAACAATTGGCTCATCCGATCGAACCCCTGGGGGGAATCCGAGCCGCCCGTACGCCGACTCGCGAGTTCGAACGAGGAAATCACGCTCGGCGCCACGAACAGGCCGCTGAAGATACAGGAGAGCAGCGAGTTGGCCCCGAGGCGATTGGCGCCGTGGTACTGGTAGTCGCATTCGCCGATCGCGTAGAGCCCCGGAATGCTCGTCTGCTGGTTCCGCGGCGATCCCTCGACCATGCCACCCGATCCGCTCCGCTCGTAGTCGACCCACAAGCCTCCCATCGAGTAGTGCACGGCGGGGAAGATCTTCATCGGCACCGACCGGGGATCGACGCCCTGGAACTTCTCGTAGATCTCGAGGATGCCGCCGAGCTTGCGGTCGAGCGCCTCCCGCGGCAGGTGCGTCAGGTCGAGGTAGACGCAGAGCCGGTCCTTCTCGACCGAAAGCCCCTCGTTGGTGCAGATGTCGAAGATCTCGCGCGTGGCGATGTCGCGGGGGACAAGGTTGCCGTACTTCGGATACCGCTCCTCGAGGAAGTAGCACCTCTCGGCCTCCGGAATCTGCCCCGGTTCGCGTGGGTCCTGCGGGATCCGCGGCACCCAGACCCGTCCCCCCTCGCCACGGGCGCTCTCGCTCATGAGCCGCAGCTTGTCGGCCCCCGGAATCGCCGTGGGATGCACCTGGATGAACTCACCGTTGCCGTAAGCGGCGCCGAACTGGTAGGCGCGGCTGACGGCACTTCCCGTGCAGACCATCGACATCGTCGAACGCCCGTAGAGCAGTCCGCATCCGCCGCTGGCGAGGATCACCGCCTCGGCGGGGAAGGCCCGAAGCTGCATCGTGACGAGGTCCTGGCAGATGGCGCCGCGGCAACGGCCGGAATCATCGAGCACCGGCTCGAGGAAATCCCAGAACTCCCACTTCCTGACCTTGCCCTCGACCTCGTAACGACGCACCTGCTCATCGAGCGCGTAGAGCAACTGCTGCCCCGTCGTCGCGCCGGCGAACGCCGTCCGCTTGTAAAGCGTTCCGCCGAACCGCCGCTGGTCGCGGAAGCCCTCGGGGGTGCGGTTGAAGGGCACCCCGAGACGGTCCATGAGGTCGATAATCCGCGGGCCCCACTCGGCCATTTCCTTCACCGGCGGCTGATGCTGCAGGAAGTCGCCTCCGTAGACCGTGTCGTCGAAGTGCTTCCACTCGGTGTCGCCCTGCTGGCGGGTGAGCGAGTTGACGCTGTTGATCCCCCCCTGCGCGCAGACACTGTGCGACCGCTTCACCGGCACGAGGCTCACGAGATCGACCCCGATGCCAAGCTCCGCCAGTCGCATCGTGGCCGAAAGCCCTGCCAGTCCTCCACCGATCACGAGCACCCGCGGCTGCGACATGATGACCTGCCTCCGATTTCCTTCTTGGGACCAGTCCCTCTCGTGAACGCTCCGCTAGCGGCTACCGTGGGCCGTCGCCTCGTTCTTGGGATGGAGCTTCGCCTCGATCCGCTCGGCCTCTTGAACGTCCGTCTTGAGCATCCCGACGAGCCCTCCCAGGCCGGCGGCGCCAAGTGCCACGCCCACCACGATGCTCACCCAGTTCGCCCGGCGCATCGCCGCGGGGCTCGTCCAGATGCCCCAGGTGATGCCGAGTGTCCAGAGGCCGTTGGCGAGGTGGAACACCGCGGACAAGACGCCGATGGCGTAGAGGATCGCCACGGGCGCCGACTGGATCGTGGCCGCGGCGGTGCTCGTCGCCCGCTCGTGATCGAACGCGCCGCCGCCGAGCGGCTTCCCGAGCGCGTGGAGCTGCCAGACGTGCCACAGGATGAATGCGAAGGCGATCATGCCGGTCGCCCGCTGGAGCGTGTAGCGGACGTTTCCAACGTAGGGATAGGAGCCGACGTTCGGGAGCCCGCCCGCGATGATCGCGAATCCGACCGATGCGTGGAACAGCATCGGCAGAAAGATGAATGCCCATTCCACGACGGGAAGGAGCGGTTGCAGCGAGTGGATGAGATCGACTCGCGACTGGAACGACTCCGGACCGAAGAGCACGGAGGCGTTCGTCAGCAGGTGGACGACGACAAAGGCTCCGACCGGGATGAGCCCGGAAAGGGAGAACAGGCGATAGATCAGGAATTGGTGTCGACTGAAAAACGAGTCGATCGACTCGGGGCCGCTCGCAGACTTGGTGCTCAACGTGTTAACCTCGGTTTTCCCGCAGTATAGATGGACCGGCAGTCGGGGCAACGCGGATGAGCGGCCGCCGGGCCCGTCGTGCCTTTCGAACGCTCGATTTGGCTCAGGACCCGACGGATTTTATACTTTCCCAGGTGACGTTGGACGATTGCACGGAGGGCATGCGTGTCGAAAGCCCGTTCCTTTCTAGATGGCCGCGAAAGGGATCTCCTCCTTCATCTCCCCGACGGCGTCGCCATCCTCGACGCGAAAAACGCTATCCAGTGGGCCAATCCCCGGCTCGTTGACTGGTGCACCGGTCCGGATGTCGAGGGGCGTGATTTCTACACCGCGATCGGGGGCCCGCAGGTGCTCGGAGGCGACCCCTGCCCGTTCCAGGAGGCCCTCGCCTGCGGTCGGATGACGAGCGCCACGTTGCGCGTCGGTGACAACCGCTACCTGCACGTGAACGCCGAACCGACGGCCCTCGACGGGATTCCATACGTCCTCGCCACGGTCCGCGACGTGACCGAAGAGATTCTCGAACAGCAGAAGCGGGCGGCGATTCATCGCGCCGGCCAGACACTCGCCGACCTCGCCCCGGACGAACTGGCCGACATGTCGGTCGAGGAGCGGATCGAGTTGCTGAAGAGCAACATTCTCCACTACTCGAAGGACCTGCTGAAGTTCGATGTCGTCGAGATTCGGCTGCTCGACCAACAGACCGGACGCCTCGAGCCGCTCCTCGCCGAGGGAATGGAGCCCGAGGCACAGTCCCGCGTGCTCTACGCCCTGCCGGAAAACAACGGTGTCACCGGCTACGTCGCGGCGACGGGCAAGAGCTACCTCTGCACCGACACCACGAAGGATCCTCGCTACCTCGAGGGCTGCAAGGGGGCGAAGAGCTCGCTCACCGTGCCGCTTGTTCTCCACGACGAGGTGATCGGAACCTTCAACGTCGAGAGCCCGTTCAACCCCGGTTCTCCGCGGGCCGGATTCACCGACACCGACTTGCAGTTCCTCGAGATCTTCTCCCGTGACGTCGCGGTCGCCCTGAACACCCTCGAACTGCTCGTGGCGGAAAAGGCCTCGACGGCGGCGGAGAGCGTCGAGGCGATCCACGGCGCCGTGGCCCTGCCCGTCGACCACATCCTCAGCGATGCGGTGAGCGTGATGGAGCGTTACATCGGCCACGACCACGACGTCGTCGAGCGGCTGCAACGGATTCTGCGCAACGCCCGCGACATCAAGCAGGTGATCCAGAAGGTCGGGGAGAAGATGACTCCCACCTCGGCCCATTCTCAATTACGGCAGGAGCGGCGTTCCACGCTCTGTGGCCGCCGGATCCTCGTGGTCGACGCCGACGACCAGGTGCGGGCGGCCGCTCACGCGCTGCTCGAGCGGTATGCCTGCATCGTCGAGACCGCCCGCGACGGGGCGGAGGCATGCCGGCTCGTCCGCGCCAGCGGCGACGAGGGCTACGACGTCATCATCGCCGACATCCGCCTGCCCGACATGTCGGGATACGAGCTGTTCGTGAAACTGCAGGAGATCCTCGACCACGTGCCGATCGTCCTCATGACCGGGTTCGGGTACGATCCCGGCCATTCGATCGTGAAGGCACGCCAGGCGGGCATCGACCTGGTGCTGTTCAAGCCCTTCCGGGTCGATCAGCTGCTCGACACCGTCGAGCGGGCGGTCGCCGGAACGAAGCCCTGCGTGGTGAAGCCCTCCTGATCGTCGGCAATCCGACCGTCTGCAAGCGTGAATCCGCCCGCACGGCGTTACAGGGCGTCAAGACAGGAAGGCCCGGGGGTCTGCGCCCCCCCTGCCCACGTGGCCTTGACCCGGTCCCGTCCCGGTTCGTATTTCCCCTCGCGTGATCCCGGTTTCCGGGGCACCCGATTCCCCGAGGGGCGTCCTCATGGCAGGCCCGTTTCGATCGACATCGTTGATGGCCGGTTTCACATGCGCGATGCTGCTCGCGTCGCACGTGCACGCGGACGATCCAGCAGCGGAGGATGCTTCGGCGGCTCGTCGCCTGATCGAACAGGCGGTCGCGAAGGCGCAGGGCGGCGGTCCCCCGCTCCCGCCGGCGCCGACGCCTGCCGATCCCCCGGATCCCGCTCCCAATACGTTGCCGGCCCCGCTCCCCGCCCGCACGCCACCCGAAAAGCTCCCGCCCGACCTCGTGGTCGCCCGGTTTTCGGCAGAGGCCGCCGCTAGGCAGCTCGAGGCGAAGCGGCGGGCCGAGCGCAACCCGGCCGAGGCACTCGAACTGCTCGACATTCTTTCGGCCGACCTCGGCCGCCAGGAGATGCCCGACGACGCCCGGGAGAAAATCGCCCGACGCATCGAGCGGACGAAGCGCGAGATCGAGGAGGCGACCGGCAAGCGGCGGGGCGAGCTCGCGCTCGACAAGCGAAACGCCGAGATCGAGCGGGACGTCGAGCGGCGGCAGGCCGCCGGCGCCGCCCGCGAGGAGCGGCTCGCGATGCTCATCGAGGAATACAACGACCTCGTCGACGCGCGGCGGTTCGCCGAGGCCGAGACGGTCGCCAAGCGGGCGGCGAAGCTCGCTCCCGACAATCCCGTGGTCCGGCAGCTGCTCGCCCAGAGCCGGGTCATCCGACGGATCGAGACGCAGCGGTCTATCGAGGGGGAGAAGCAGGCCGCCTTCCTCGACGCCGCGGAGGACTCCGAGAAGTCGAGCGGCGCCTTCGTAGGCCCGATCGAGTATCCGACGACGAAGGACTGGGCCGACCTCACGAAGAACCGCTCGCGGCTGCGGGCGGAGGGCCGCAGCCGCTCGAGCCCGGCCGAGGCGGTCATCCTCAAGAAGCTCTCCACGCCCGTGACGCTCTCGCACGACAAGCCGGCTCCGCTGTCGGTGGTGCTCGACGATCTCGCGAAGCAGGCCGGCATACCGATCCACCTCGACGCCGCGGGCCTCGAGAAGACGGGAGTGCGGAGCGACACGCCGGTGACGCTCACGATCGACCAGCCGATCTCGCTCAAGAGCGCCCTCAAGCTCGTGCTCGAGCCGCTCGCGCTCGACACGATCGTCCGCGACGAGGTGTTGAAGGTCACCGCGCCGGAGCTCGTGAAGGGCGACTACTTCAGCGTCACATACCAGGTGGCCGATCTCGTGATCGCGGTGCCGAATTTTTCATCCGATGGCCTCGGTATCACGGGAGCCCTCCGCGACGGCTACTCGCGGCTGTCGGGCAGTCCGACCGTGTCGGTGCAGCCCGGCGGACCGCAAATCGGCGTCAACGGAATCTCCGCCAACGGCGGCGATGCGTCGGTGAATCCGCAGGCCCTCGCCCAGCTCCGCGGAGGGCTCGGCGGGGGAGGCCCCGTGGCCGGATCGACGCCGTCGATCCCGTTCGGCCCCCCCACGGTCGGCGGCGGCCAGGCCGACTTCGCCTCGCTCATCGAGCTCATCCAGAACACCGTCGCGCCACAGACGTGGAACACGGTCGGCGGCCAGGGAGCGATCCAGGAATTCCGCACGAACCTGAGCATCGTCGTGAGCCAGACGCAGGAGGTGCACGAGGAGATCGCCGACCTGCTCGAGCAGCTCCGGCGGCTCCAGGACCTCCAGGTCACGATCGAGGTCCGCTTCATCAGCCTCGCCGACACCTTCTTCGAGCGGATCGGCGTCGACTTCGACTTCAACATTCAGACCAACACGGGCGAGCCGCTCAACATGACGGCCATCCCCACCCAGGGGAACGGCTCGACCTCGCCCTATTCCCTGGGCATCGTGCCGCAGCCGGGCTCGCGGTCGCAGACGATCGGCCTCGACAACTCGGGCAACCCGGGCGTGGCCCTCGCCCCCACGCCGGGAGGCTTCATCGCCGATCCGAACAATCCCAACTCGCTGCTGCCGCAGCGGAACTTCTTCTCCATCCCGTTCCGGCAGAACAGTTACGGCAGCGCCACCGTGCCGCAGCTGCCCGGACTGCCCGATCCGGCGACGAGCGCCGCGAACTTCGGCTTCGCGATCCTCTCCGATATCGAGGCCTACTTCCTCATCCAGGCCGCCCAGGGCAACACCCGCAGCAACATCATGCAGGCCCCGAAGGTGACGCTCTTCAACGGGCAGAATGCCTTCGTCTCCGACACTCGGCAGCGGCCGTTCGTGACGAGCGTGGTTCCCGTGGTCGGCGACTTCGCCGCCGCCCAGCAGCCGGTCATCACGGTGCTCTCCGAGGGCACGGCCGTGAACGTGCAGGCCGTCGTGTCGAGCGACCGGCGGTTCGTCCGGCTGACGCTCGTGCCGTTCTTCTCCTCGATCGGCAAGGTGCAGGAATTCCAGTTCGAGGGAACCCGGTCGTCGAAATCGAAGAGCAGCGACGAGAAGTCGGGCGTCGACGGCCAAGCTGACGTGGAGGGGGCCGGCCTCGGCGCCGGCCTGACCACGGGCCTGCGGAGCGAGCGCCAGCAGGAGGTCCTCTCGAACGGTACGACGATCCAGTTGCCGGAATTCCTCTTCACGACCGTCACCACGACCGTGAGCGTGCCGGATGGCGGAACGGTGCTCCTCGGCGGGATCAAGCGGCAGCGTGAGGGCCGCAACGAGTTCGGAGTGCCGATCCTCTCGAAGGTTCCCTACATCAACCGCCTCTTCAAAAACGTCGGTCTGGGCCGGACGACCGACAGCCTCATGCTGATGGTCACGCCCCGGATCATCATCCAGGAAGAAGAGGAGCAGCGGCTCCTCGGCAGCGAGTCGCCCTGAGGCCGCGGGCATGGACTGGCGTCGGATCAGGGCTCGGCGGGCGGCCTGAAGTAGACCGTTCGCGACCAGTCGGAGCGGGCGTCTTCCCGGCCGATGGATCGCAGTCGGTAGGCCGCCGCAACCGCCGCGGTGTCGGGGTCCGTCCAGGCCGTGGCCTCGGGCTGCAGCGCGGCGACGGGCTCCCAAGGGCCCCAGCCCTCCGACCGGAGCACCCGTCGCTCCACGAGCCACCGCTCGACATCCGCCGCAGGCCAGGCGAGCGACCGACCTTCCCCTTCCGGCGCCGGCTGCAGGTCGGGCACGGGCATCCAGCCCGAGGTGCGGCCGTTCCAGCGGCGCTGGTGGACCGCGTTGGCCACGTAGTGCGGCGAGTAGAGGACGAACCCGTCGCCATCTGGCTGGATGCACAGTTCCGACGCCCCGTCCACGAGCGGCTTGAGGCACTGCGGGCCGAGGTCGAGCCGGCCGACGAGGTCGAGCGTGTCGCGACGGTAGACGAGCACCGTGAACCGCTGCTGCCACATCACGAAGAGATAGTCGCCGTACAGCGCCGCGGCATACGCCTGGTCCTTCGGCTTCTCGTCGAGCACGACATCGTGTAACAGCGACGCCTCGTGCGTGACCGTGAGGCTGTCGCCGTCGATCCGACAGCGGAGAACGAGACGGCCAAGCGGCCAGTTGTGCCCGCAGGTGCCCGGCTGGTCGGCCGGGAAGCCGAAGAGAAACACCTCTCCGCGGCCGCCGTCCACCTCGAAGCCGCCGATCCTCGCCTTGGGCCGGTCCAGCGGCGCCGGAATCGGCCACTCGCGGTTGCCGGGGGCGTTCCAGGCCCAGACGGGCGAGCCGTGCCCGTCGAGCGACTCGGCCAGGGCGAGCTTCTTGAGGAAACGCTTGCCGTCTCGGTTGACCACGCACCACACGTCGCCCGCGTCATCCATGTTCATGAACGACACGTCGCCGTCCACCCGTCGGGCCTTGTCGTACTCTCCGGCGGCGAACTGGCCGTCGCCGTCGGCATCCCGCCAGATGAAGGGGCCGAAGCCGGCCGGCTGATGGGGCGGCCACGGCGTGCCCGTGGTGCGGAACGACAGCACGGCGCAGGGGATCGCCGCCTGATCGTCGTCCGTGAACCGCAGCACGTTCAGCGGCCGGCCGTGCTGGGTCGTGGTGACGAGGAACCGCCTGCCGTGCAGGCGGCGCGCGCCGTAGAGGAGCGCGGAACCGTTGAGCCGCGGGTCGTCGGGAAACCTGCCGCGGTCGACCGTCGAGGCCACCCAATCCCAGTCGCTCGACGCCGGCTTCGTGAGATCGACCCGGTAGCGGTTGAACGTCGAGAACAGGTCGCCCGCCACGGCGGGGTCGTCGTCGACCTGGTCGAGGAACGACGTGCCCTCGAGCCGCCAGCGGAGCACGCCGGCGGACGTGTAGCTCTCGAGACGGGTCTGGCACATGCCGGCGTCTCCCACGTGGCACACGTAGACGTTCCCCGCGGCGTCGCAGCCCACACCCCGGATCCGCTGGAACCGCAGGTCGCCCACGGTGCCGCGTTCGGCTCCGCCTCCCGCCCGGTGCCCGCCGCGCACCCCGAGCCGGCCGGCCGAGCCGAAGGCGTCGTCTCGCCGCCAGCCTGAGTCGGTGCGTTGAAACGCATGGATCTGATGGTCGGGTCCCTCGTCGGCCACGAGCAGCCGGCGTCGGGGCGCGTCCCAGGCGATGTCGGCGGGACGATCGAGCCCGCCGACATCGAGCGGCAGCCGCGAACCATCGGGCGCGAACGCATGCACGCCGCCCGGCTCCACCGACATGGGGCCCCGGGCCTCCATGCGTTTCATGGTGATCGCGGGGCCGACTACCCGCAGACAGCGAACGGTCCGCTCGGGATCGAGCGTGATCCACTCCTCCGGCCAACCGTAGGCGCGGTCTGCGAAGCCGGCGACGTCGGTCCAGGGTCCGTCGCGGCCGTCGGCGCTGGCCTGCACTTTCACGTCCTGGTAGCCGGCCTCGCCGCCGACGTCCCCGTGGATTCGCAGGCCCGCAACGGCGGTGGGCCGGCCGAAGTCGAGGCCGATGAACCCGTGCGCCGAATCCGCCGCCTGGAAGGAGACCTTGTCCCCGCCCACGGCGTTTTCGACGGCATGTTCCACGTCGAGCGGCTCGCTGCCGAACGGCTCGGCCGCGATCGGCACGTTCTTCACCACCTGGCCCGGCTGGGCACGCTGGGCGACGAACAGATTCCCCGCGTCGTCAAGACACAGCCGGCTTGCCCGCGGCAGCGGCACGTCGAAGTCCGCGACCGGCATGTGCTTCGCGAGGCCGATGGCATGCACGCCGTCGGCGTCGGCGAAGTAGATCCGGTCGCGGGACTCGTCGATCGCCAGGCCGACGATCGTGTGCGGCCGGTTCTCGAGCTGGATCGTGACGTTCCGGCCGCCTTCGATGCCGCCGTCGAGCAGCCGCCGAAAGAGGACGATCGTGTTTTTCCGCCCCTCGCGGGTGTTGAGCCATCGGGCGTAGGCCACGTGACGGTCGGTGCACGCGACGGTCTCGCCGGAATTCACGCCCAGCCGCGTCACCTCCGGCAGGGCGTCGCCATTCTTGTAGACCCCCGCGGCCCGCAGGCCCTCTTCCCACGCGGTCGTCAGGAACGCGTGCCCCTCCCCGCCGACGGCCATGTCGCCCGTGTAAAGCTGCATGAACGTCTGGCTCGGATCGACGAAGGTGTTGCCGCGGACGAGCGTGTTGCCGATCGCCCCGGTCGTGACCGGCAGCCGGCGGATCGCCGACACTTCAGGGGCCGGGACCATGACGCGGCCGTCGGGGGGCGGCTCCTCGCCACGGGCGAGGCACGCGGCCGCACAGGCCACGAAGATGCTCGACACGATCGACCGTGGCACCATTGTGAGATCTCCCGACGAAGCCCCCAGGATATCACAGGTTCGGCCCGGGCCCGGCAGACGCCGGCCGCGCGGTAGACTCGTCTGATGCTGAAAACATGCGTGTTCGCCGGAGCGGTTCTCGGCGGCCTGGCCGTCGCGGCCGGGTCGTTCGGCGCCCATGGACTGAAGGATCTGCTCGCGGCGAACGGCCAGGCCGCCAACTGGGAAACGGGCGTGCGGTATGCCCTCTTCCACGCGATCGCCGTTGTGGCGGTCGGGATCCTCGCAGGGCTGCCGCAGGCGGAAGCGGCGCGACCGTGGCTTTCGGCGACGGGCTTCTGCTTCCTTCTCGGCACCGCGATCTTCAGCGGATTCCTGGGGGCGCTCGCCCTCTCCGGGATGCGGATCCTCGGTGCGATCGTGCCGATCGGCGGCGTGCTCCTGATCGCGGGCTGGGCGGCACTCGCCGTCGCCGCGATCCGAATCGGCGGCCGCTGAACGGAATCCCTTCTCCGCCGCGGAGGCCCGCGCCGGGTGTCGTCAGGGACGGACGAAGACCCGCGATCCCTCGCCGAGAATGTCGACGAGTTCGTTGAGATCGCGGGCGGACACGACGAGGCTCTTCGCGGCGGCTGACTCGGCAACCGCCGCGGGATCGTCGGCCGCCTCGATCACGAGTCCGCCGTCGATGAGAATCTGCTTCGGCGGATGTTGTTCCTCCGCGTGTGTCGCCTGCACGACCGCCGTCGCCGCGACGGGAGCCGCCGAAGGCGGCAACTCACCCCGGCGAACCCGCCGGATCGGAAGAGACGAGCCGACGTGCGACTCGAACTGCCGCCCGACGGCGACCGCAAAACTGCCGGCATAATTGCCCTTCAGCTGCAGCGAGAGCCGACGCCGGGAGAGGCTGACGACCGCGTCGAACGGCCCGGGCACCACCTTGAGCGGCTCTCCCGGCACGAGCTTTCCGGGAGCATCGATGCCGTTGATCTTGGCGAGCACCGGCCACGGAACATTGAGGCCGGCGGCGATGTCCCGCAGGTTCTCGCCGGCCGCGACGAGGTGCGGCGGGAGGAGGTGGTCCTCCTGCGAGTAGATGACGGTGCCCGCGAGCTGCCCGAGCAGTTCCTCCAGCCGGTGGGTCTCCTCCGGACCAAGGCTCGGGTCGTCGTACCAGGCAGACAGCAGCGACAGGGCCTCCGCGTAACGGGCCGCCGCGAGCTTTTCGTGGGCGTCGGCCCAGGCGGCGGCGAAGGCCGCGGGCTGCCGCTGCGGCGATGCCGGCGGCGACTCGACGGCCGTCGGCGTGGGCAAAACGGACTCGACTGCCTCGGCAGCCGGCGGCGATGATGACACGGCCTTGAGCACCATAGGCGGCGGGAGAGAATTCTCGGCGGTGACTGCAAGTCCGTCGGCGACGGAGGACTCGGCGGGAGCGACAGGCACGGCGGCCGGACCGGTCGGAGGCGGAACGGCCGGAAGTTCCGACGGGGACGCCTGTGGGGCGTTGACGGAGACCGCCGGCGGCGCGAGGCCGGGCAACGAGGGGCCGGCGGACCCCGAAGGACCCCGCCGAATCACGGAGAAAGCCCCGTAGAGAATCATCCCCAGCAGGCCCAGGACGATGAGCGGCTTGACCGCCTCGAACGGATCGGAGACCTGCTTCGGTCGGGCCTTGGAACGAGTTGGCATCGGCGGCATGGCTCCGATTGAACCTTCGGGGCAAAGGCCGTCTGGCGGCCGCGAAACCCCGGAAGACTAGGGGATCGGAAGGGGCCGAACCAGACCGTTTTCGGCGGAAAAACCCGATATTCCCGTCGCCTGGAGAGGCCGCCAGAGCGTATATTTGGCGTCGCCATGCCCACCCGCAACGTGATCTACCTGTCACTCGCCCTCGCGATGGCGGTGCTCGCGCACACCTCCGGCGATCGCACGCCCCATGGCCGCCGGCTCGGCGAGATCATCGCCGCCGTCGAGCGGTCCTACATCGAGCAGGTCGACGCGGACACCCTCTTCGACGCCGCTGTCGAGGGTGTGATGGGCAAGCTCGACGAGAACTCGCGATACGTCAGCCGCGAAGACCGCACGGACTTCGAGGCGTCGCTCGACCTCGAATTCTGCGGCGTCGGCCTCGAACTCGTCGGGGCCGATTCCGGTGACGGCGAAGCGGGATCGAGGCGGTACCTGCAGGTCGACGGACTTCTGCCCGAGTCGCCCGCTTGGAAGTCGGGCCTGTCCGCGGGGGATTCCATCCTCGCCATCGACGGCGTCTCGACACGCGGCATGACCACTTCGCAGGCGGTCGCGAGGCTGCGCGGCCGTCCGGGGAGCCGGGTCGTCGTCACGGTCGCCGGCTCGGGTACGGATGCGGCCGGCACCGTCGTCCGCGACGTCGAACTCGTTCGCGAGACGATCCGCATCGAGAGCGTGCTGGGCGACCGCAGGCGAAGCGACGGATCATGGGAATGGCGGATCGAGGGCCGGCCCGACTTGGCGTTC
>JBIIOJ010000332.1:0-3630 GCA_044337015.1 Pirellulales bacterium | reverse complement strand
CTCCGGTCGGGGCTACGCCCCTCCCTCCGACACACCACGCGGACTGTTCCCCAACTCTCTCATGAGCGCTGGTGCAGAAACTGGGGAGGGGTCAGTAGTCCTTGCCGGGCTGCTTCGGGAAGAAGGCCGGACCGTAGAGGCCGAAGTCGGTGCAGATGCAGACCATCCGCTGCGGCGGTGCCGTCTCGCCTGCCGCAGCGAAGCTCTCGAGCCACGGCAGGGCGAGGCAGACGGACCCGCTCTGGAGGAGCCGGCGGCGGGAGACGGACGAAGCCATGATCTCACTCTAGCCCGGGCCCCCGACCGCAGCCATCGTACGAAAGGGCATGCGCCGCCCCCCGGCGGGATCGCCTCCAGGCCTCACTCGAGTGCGATGACCCGGTAATCGCGAGGGCGGATGCGGACCCGAAGGCGGCTCCCCTCCATCCGCGGCTCCCAGCGGGCGGCCTCCTTCGTGGCGACGGCGTCGGCCCCTTCGAGGAGTTCGTCGTCGTCGGCCGCGAGCAGTGGATCGGCTTCCGCTTCATCGCCGTCGGCGAGCGGATCGGCGAGGGACTTCGTGAGCTGGCCGGCGGCTTCCTTCTTGACGCTCGCCGTGCCCGTGAAGTCGGCCCCCGGGGGCGGCGCGAACGTGGCGTCGAGCGACCGGGCCTTCGGTGCGGCCGGTAGCCCCAGCGCGGCGGTGTCGAGATCCACGACGAGTTCCATCGGCTCCCGCGTCGGGTTGCTCGCGATCACGGCCGCCGCCTTCGGCCTGCGGTAGAGCGACACCAACGCCCGGCCGTCGTCGCCGGACGTCTTCAGGTAGCGGCCGCTCTCCCACGGTGGATGGAACGAGCAGGCGGCAGGGTCGCCCACGCCCCAGGCGAGGAGGTCGCGCCAGTAGCCATCGTAGACCGCCGCTCCCTGGCCCTCGTAGACGGTCGCCGTCTCGCCGTGTGCGAAGCGGCTCTGGGCCTGCCGGGCCATCCGCCACTGCCACGCCGGAAACTGACTCTTCTCCTTGTTCTCGAAGCCTCCTTCGGCAATGAACGGCATGTAGAACGTCGCCATGCCCCAGAGCCTTGCGTTTTGAAGGCACTCGAACCGCTCCTGCGACGTGCTGTCGATCCAGTCGCGGCTCGTGAGCGACACGATCGGGGCGTTCTCCCCGTCGAGCACTGCATCGGCGAAGACGAGGCCCGGGTACTGCCAGGAGTAGGTGTGGTGGGCCATGATCACCGGCTCCCGGCCGTGGGCCGTGAAGATGCACCGCCACCGCTTCATGAGCTCGCGAAAGTCAAAGTTGCGAACGCCCGGCTGCTCGCTGCCGTCGGGCAGCCGCACCGAAAAGCCCGCCTCCAGGTTGCGGCAGGGGCTCTCGTAACACTCGTCGAGGTAGATCGCATCCCAGATGCCGCGGCCGATCCACTGGTCCATCTCCCAGCAGGCGTAGTCGACGAACGCCGGCGTGAGCGATACGGAGCCACTCTCACCGCTTCGCCACTCCCAGTTGTCGTAGGCCCCGGCGCGGCAGTTGAACCAGTAGCGGGAGAGGTAGAGCGTGACAAGCCCGGCCGGCTTGCACGAACGCATGATGGGAATGCACGACGCGGCATAGTCCCAGTTCGGGCCCGCTTCCGGATGCTTCGGGGACTTCGCTGGGTAGAGCGCCATCGCGGCCCCGCCCCGCGGGTCCATCGGCCAGGGATAGAAGGCGTCGAAGATGTCGCAGGCCCGCGGATTCTCGGCCGGAGCCACCCGCTCGTAGAGCCGATACTCCTTCGGCAGCGGCCGCGCCGGATGCGGCAGTATGCCGAACACGATCGGCCGCGTGGCCTCGTAGGGGCCCGCCTCGGCCACGATGTTGAGCACGAGCGCCACGGTGCCACCCCGGCGGACCACTTCGATCGCCGCCTGCCGCGGCGACTGCTTCCAGCCGGCGGCGTTGTCGCAGAACCAGAAGAGCCCGCGGTCGCGGTCGTTCAGATCGACGTGGCCGAAGAAGCCGTAGCCCGCGCCGGCCTTCTTGCCGGTCGGGCGGGAGTCGAGCACCACGCCATCGCTCTCGCCCACGCTCGCGGTCGAAACGCCCCGCGCGCCCATCGAATAGGAGAGCAGCCGCGTGGCTCGCCGCGCGTCGAGCGGAATCTCGATCGACACACGGCCGAGCTTTCCGCTCGGCAACGCCAGCTCGAACCGCGTCATCCCGTCGAACTCGGTGCGGCAGCGGAGCCGGGCCACACCGGCTGAAAGCGGAATCGACGCTTCCCAGGCGACGTCGTTGGCGGTGGCGGGCCCAAGGCCGGCGGTCGTGCCCGTCACGCTCGTGGCATCTTCGAGCAGCCGCACGGGGCCCGTGAGCAGGGGCTCGCCGGCCGCCCAGATCTGCGCGGGCAGGCCGTCGCCGCCAAGCTCGTAGCGGGTCATGCGGGTGGTGATCTCACGGCCGCTCGCTTCGAGCGGAGTCCACGGGGGCGGAGGCGTGTCGATGATGCCGGCCCGTGATCCCCGCCACGGCTCGGCCGCGAGCACCCACGGCCGCGTCTCCTGGATGAGCGGCTTGCCGGCGGCGTCGAGCGGCTTGCCCGCGGCGTCGGCGACGACGAACCGAAAGGAATACGTGCCCGTGGCCAGCGGCCGCCCGTCGGAAACCACCACTTGGAAAGGCCCCGTGGCCGGCCGGTCGAGCGTGAAGGGGCCGAGCGAAGATCCATCCGGCTGCCGCACGTCGAGTCGGAGCGCCGCCGGCACGGCGGCCTCGGGCAGGAGCGGCTCGAGCGTGAACGACAGACGCGAGAGCGACCACTTGTAATCGATGCGGGCGTCGAAGAGCGGGATCGGCTCGAGTCGGCCCGTCCACCGCTTGCGGGCCTGCACCACCTCGTCCCCACGCAGCGGCATGCGGTAGCCGACGACCTCGTCGATCTCGATTCGCGGCCGCTCGCCCCGGGCCACCGTGACAGTGTCAGTGACACCGAACTCCGCCCAGGCGAGCTTGCCCTTCGCCGATCCCGAGTCACGCTTGCCGCCGGCGAAGCCGCGGCCGTCGGCATACGCAGACCAGCGTTCCGGCGACCAGTTCACCACGACGTGCGTCCAGTGGCCAGGATCGATCGGCAGTCGGGCCCGTTCGAGATTCCAGGCCCGCGGAAGCCGCGTCTCGAACACCTTCGCGCCATCGGCCGCCAAGAGCCGCACGACGGAGAGATCCTTCGTGGCTGGGGGGCTGTGGTGCCAGTAGCCTGTGAGATCGTCCCAATTGTCAGGGCGGATCCAAAACTCGATCGCTCCGCGTTCGGCCGAAAGGCCATCGAGCGGAACGCGCACACGTCCGATACCCGGGTCGATGGTCAGGCCGGCGCCCCGAATGCCCTCGACCCGCAGGTCTGCGACCGCCGCCGCCTCCGCGTCGGCCGCGAACGGCTTCCCGTCGGGGGTGACCAGCCGCGGCTGCCGCGCGCGGCCGTTCGCCTGGCCAGCCTCGAAGCCGGCGTGCAGGAACGTGGCATCCTCGCGGAAGAACGGCCTGTCGAAGTCGAGCGGCCGCGAGGCGTCGGCATCCCGCCAGGTCATCGTCGGCCGCTCGACGAACTGCGGCTCGACCGCGATCGCCCGCAGTTCGTCGAGGTCGCCCTCGAAGGAGCCGCC
>JBIIOJ010000330.1:0-3634 GCA_044337015.1 Pirellulales bacterium | reverse complement strand
AAGGAGGTGGATGCGTTGCCCACGAGGGTTCCCTGGCTGACCAACGTGCCGCCGCCGTACGAGTTGTTGCCCGAGAGCGTCATCGCGCCGCTGCCGACCTTCGTGAAGCCGCCGCTGCCGGTGATCGAGCCGGCATAGGAGGTCGAGCCGGCATTGCCGGCCGTGAGCGTGGCGCCGGAGGCGATATCGACCGAGCCACCGGAGCCGGCGAGCGAGGCCACGGTGTCGCTGCCGCCAATGGAAAACCTGCCGCTGTTGACCGTGAGCGTGGCCGCGTCGGCAAGCGTGTTCGCCGACGTCGTCGCGAACGTGCCGCCCGCAAGAACGAACGCCGACGATGCGAGCGTGACGCCATTGGCCGCCGTTATGATCCCAGAGTTGACGGTCGTGGTGCCGGCCCACGACTGGCTGGCGTTCACCTGGATCGCGGTAGTGCGGCCACCCGCGACGGTGAAGTCCACAGTGGGCTTGTTGGGAGCGTTCGGGCCGAGTTCCGTGTTGAGCGTGAGATTCGTGACGACGCCATCTCCTCCGTACACGAAGTAATCGACACTGTTGTCGTTATAGATCGTGCCGCTGAGGACCAGGCTTGCCTTGACGGGGTTGAGTTGGATCTCGGGGGCTGCGGACTTTCCGCCCGACGTGTTCATGGTCACGGTCTGAGTGGAGGAACTGTTGTTCTCAATCCGCACCCTGAAGTCGATGCCGTTACCATTGCTTGACGAAAGCGTGCGGGCCACGGGGAACGTCGCTGCCCATTTGATGTCGTCCACCGCGTTCCACCCCAGGTCGTAGACCAGCCCGGTCACGTTCGCGTTTTGATTCTGGCTGAAAATGAGACTGTTCGAGGAACTCCACGTGGGAAGCGTGTTGTTTTGCCAGTTGCCGGATGCGCTGAAGAAACTGTTGTTGAACGCATCGTTTCCGACCCACAGGATGTCGGCCGCCGATGCGGGTGACGTTCCTGCCGCCAGCAGGACGCCAACGATCAGAGCCGCACCAGTGCGGCATGCAGTCGAGAGAAGCGAACGGGCTTGGAAGGTGATTTTCATGTCCAAACAAGGGCCGATGGTGAAGTTGAAACCAGTCTCTTGATCGATCCTGTATACGGCGTCCCGCCGGCCGACGGACCAGCGGTGCACATGCCCTGTTTCTACAGGGGTTACGCCTTCCTACAACGTTCGTTTCGCGCAAAGTGACGAATCGGGATTGAGCAGGGACGAATCGGGATTGAGCAGGGACGAATCGGGATTGAGCAGGGACGAATCGGGCGCGCCCTGGGACGAATCGGGCGCGCCCTGGGACGAATCGGGCGCCGTGGGGGTAGGCTTGCAGCCTGCCGAATGCGTTCACCATCAAGCGTGATGAATCGCCCATTCCGCAGACTACAAGTCGCGGCTACAGGGAAGGGACAACTCTGCGGCTACGGGGGGGCTCCGAAGAAGCGAACTGCTACTTCTTCTTCATCTCGTCGATCGCCGACGCGACCTTGGCGAGCACGACCGCCCGCTGTTCCGGATCGCCCACCTTGTCGGCTGCCTTGTAGGCGTCCTCGAGAAGCGCGAGTCCCTGCTTGCGATCGCCGCACGCCGCTGCCGCCTGGCCGACGGCGAGCAGGGCGTTGGCACGGCTTTCGGCCCGCTCGATCCCCTTGCCGGCCTTCGCGGCCTCGGCGAGGAGTTCGTCGGCGAGATCCTTCTTGCCCGTCTGCATCCTGACGTTGGCCGCCGCCGCGAGCGCCTCGGCCTTCGCCCGCGCATCGTCGAGCGAACGGCCTGTTTCCTCGAGCATCTCCACCATCTCGGAGGCCGCCTCCTGGAGCCCCCCCTTCACGTACCCGAGCGCCACCTTCGCGAGGGCCTCCCCCTTGAACCGCGGCTCCATCTCGCCGGCGATCTCCTTCGCCTTGTCGAGCGCGCTCTTCGCGGCCTTCGAGTCGCCGACCCCCTTCGTCTTGTCGGCATAGACGGCGCCCGCGTCTGCGAAGACACCCGCCTTCCGCACCGGGTCGCCGATCGATTCCGCCATCTCGACCGCCTTCTTCAGCGCAGTCTTGGCCTGTGTCTTCTCGCCGATCTCCCCGAGGAATACGGCAGCCTCGACGAACTTCGGGCCGAGCACACCGGCCTCCCCCTCCTCGGGAAGCGTCTGGAGGGCCTTCTTCGCTGAATCGACCGCACCCTTGCGGTCGCCAGCCTTGAGCTTCGCCCGCGCAACCCGCAGGAGCGCCGTCGACTTGCGATCGGGAGCCGTCTCCTTGTCGGCCTTCTCCTGGAGGCTGCCGATCGTCGGCCCGGTCGACTTCTTCTTCGATCCACACCCGGCGGAGAGCGGGAGGAAGATCGCGGCGACGAGCAGGCAGGCGACGGTTCGGACGGTGAGGGTGGGCATCGACGGCTCCAAGGGGGGATTGCTGGGATGATGGGTTGGCGGGGATCGAAATCGAAGGAGTGGGTCAGAACTTCAGCCGCGCAAGCGACAGCCGCGAGTGGGTCTCGGCCATCAACTCGTCCTCGGCGGCCTCGTCGGCCGCCTCGTAGGTGACCGAGAAACGCAGATGAGGGCCGGCGTCGTCCCAAGGCACGGTCGAGATCGAGTGCTCTCGGATGAGGAACTGGCTGGCGTCCTGGGCTGTGGCGAACGCGTGGTTGCCGGCGGACTTCGGGCTCTTCGTGTAGAGGAAGTAGGTGCCGCCGGGCATCTCGCAGTCGAAGCCGCAGGCCCGCAAGACGCCGACGAGCTTCTCGAGCCGACGTCGATACTTCTCCCGCACCCGCTTCGGGATCTCGGGATCGTCGAGCGCCGCGGCAGCCGCCTTCTGGATCGCCATGAACTGTCCCGAATCGCAGTTGTCTTTCACGTCGGCGAAGGCCTGCACGAGCTTCCTGTGGCCGCAGACCCATCCCATCCGCCAGCCGATCATGTGGAAGCCCTTCGACATCGAGTGGACCTCCACGCCCACCTCCTTCGCCCCCGGCACCGAGAGGAACGAGAGTGGCGCGTCGTCGTAGGAGAGCATGATGTGGGCTGCGTCCTGCACGACGATGATCCGGTTTTTCCTGGCGAACTCGACGACGCGTTCGTAGAACTCGCGGATCGCCGCCTTGCCGGTCGGGCTGTTCGGATAACAGAGCACGAGCAGCTTCGTCTTTGCGAGCACCTCCGCCGGAATCCCGTCGAGATCGGGAAGGAAGTCGTTCTCCGGCACGAGCGGCAGACGGTGCACCGTGCCCCCGAACCACCGCGTCGCCGTGCCGGCCACGGGGTAGCCGGGAACGGTCATGAGCGTCACATCACCGGGATCGATGAATGCGGCCGGCAGCATCGCGTAGGCCGTCTTCGACCCGATGCAGTGGTTCACCTCGTCGACCGGGTCGATCTCGACGCAGAATTCCCGGGCCATAAACCGGGCGGCCGCCTCCTTGAAAACGGCGATGCCGTTGTCGGCGTAGCCGCGGTTTTCAGGCCGGTCGATCTCCCGCCGCATCACGGCCCGCACTTCGGCCGGCGCCATCTCGTCGTTCTCGCCGATCCCGAAATCGAGGAGCTTTCGCTCCGGATGGTCCGCGATGGCCTTCCGCTTCGCCCGCTTGATGAGCTCGAACTTGTATATCTCCGTGCCCTTGCCGTAATT
>JBIIOJ010000331.1:0-3634 GCA_044337015.1 Pirellulales bacterium | reverse complement strand
ATAAACCGGGAGGAGCTGTCCGTATGCCGCTCGCCGGACGCTCGCTACGGGCATCCATGCCCTCCGCTCGCTCGGAGGTGGCTGGCGCTTCGGCCTCCGGCCTGCGCTGGCCACCTACGCCGTCTCGGGCACACGGGCAGCCCCTCCCTCCCCGTCACTCAACGCAAGATATGGCGAGGCGGAGGGGTCGGCCGGACAACCAAACGCATGGCGGCCGCATACCGCAGGTTGAACAACCTGCGGCTACACCGGAAGCGAGCGTCCGGCGATGGGCACGGGCAGTCCCGAACCCCGCAGCACGCTCGACCGCTCACGATCCCCCGGCGGCCTTGCGGTAGAGCGTGCCGCGCTCGGTCGGCTCGAAGCCGAGCTTCGCGAAGAGACGCACGGCGGCCGCGTTCGACTCGGCGACCTGCGTTTCGACGAGGACGACGCCCTCTTGGCCGAGGTCGTGCATCGCCTCCGCGATGAGGTAATGGGCAAGGCCCTCGCGACGGCGGGTTCCTTCGATGTCGACCCGCAGGAGGCCGGCCGCCACGACGCCCCAGGCTTCGGCCTGCGGCTGCATATCCCAGAACGACGCGCTGCCGAGGATCTCCTCGGCCTCGCTCCGCAGCTCGTAACGGCGCAGCGCTACGCCCGTGGTCGTCGCCGCCTCCCACCAGGTGCGGCGGGCCGGCTCGTCGATGGCGTGGAGTCGGGTCTTGCGGCGGATCGCGAGTTGGAGGCGGTTCACCGGCGGCCGATAGCCGGCGAGCTGGCGGCGCATGACGACGATCCTCTCGACGGCAGCGTAGCCCGAAAGCTCGAAGAACCGCTGCATAGCGGTCGAGGAGTCGAGGATGCCGGGCAGGTCGGCGCCGCCGTAGAGGCCGAGATAGAAGCCCCGCAGGTCGGCGGAGCCGCCGCCGAGCAGGTCGGTTGCGCCGCGGCTCCTCAGGTACCGCTCGGTGTGGGCGATGAGGCCGCAGGCGATCTCGGACTGGCATGCGTGCGGCACGACCGCCACGAGCAGCGTCGTGCCACGGCTGCGGTCGAGTGAGGAACCCTGCTGGTTCGGACCGAACGCGGCGTGGGCGAAGCCGACGACGCGGTCGCCATCGACGGCGACAGCCAGTCCCTCGCGGTCGAAGTAGGGCTTCGAGAAGACCGCCGCCTCGAGCATGGCCGTGGTCATCGGCTGCATCGCGCCTGGTCCGAGATCCGCCGCCCGCCATACGTCGGCGAGCCGCGGAGGATCCTCGTTCCGAAAGCAGCGATATTCGATCACGACGACGCCGGCTCCACCTTCACGAACAGTTCGCCGTCCCGCTCCTCCACCTCGAAGCGGGGCTGTTGCATCGTCGCGTTGAGCCGATGGCGGCCGGTCGTCACGTCGAATTGCCAGCCGTGCCACGGGCAGGTGAGGACCGTGCCGCACAACGACCCCTGGCCCAGCGGACCTCCTTGGTGAGGGCAAACGCCGTCGAGGGCGTGCCAGGCGTCGCCGACGCGGCAGATCGCCACGATCCTGCCGGCCGCCTCACGTTCGATCGCGGCTCCCGGAGGACACTCTGCCGCCGACGCGATGCGGATCCAGTCTGCCATCGGACTTCCCGGAACGTGAAAGCCCGCACTTTATCCTTCGGACGACCGCTTCGCCACCCGCCGCTTCTTGCCCCGCCAGCGGTTGTGCACCCACCAATACTGGGCGGGCGCTCGCCGGATCGACCGCTCGAGAAGCGACGTGTACCACTGCGAGAGGGCGACGCTGTCGGCCGTCTCGGGCCGGTCCTCGGCGGGATCCGCGACACCCTCGAGCCTGAGGTCGTAGTCGAAGAGCCGGCGGTCGCGGCGGGTCGCCGAACAGACCATGACCGGGGCCCGCGAGGAGAGCGCGAAGACGCCGATCGCCTTGTGGACGCTCGCGGGACGTCCGAAGAAATTGACCCAGCAGGCCTTCGGACCCGCCGACTGATCGCCGAGGAGGCCGAGTGCCCCGGCGTTGTCCAGCACGACGCCGACATCCGGAGCGCTTCCCTTCTTCGGCAGGATCTTCTGCCCTCGCGACTCGCGAAACCGGGTCACGAACCGATCGAGCAGCGGGTTGTCGAGCTCGCGGGCAACGGAGTAGATCTTGAACCCGAACACGCCGAAGAGGAACGCCGCGAGCTCGAAGTTACCGAAGTGACCCGAGAGGATCACTTTCGGCCGGTCGCACCAGAGGAGCCGCACCATCTCCTCCATGCCGTGGATGCGCAGGTGCCGCCGCCAGGTCGTGACGCGGATCACCCGCTCGGCATGCGCGATCTCCACGACCATGAGGAGCAGGTGCTCCCACATCTCGCGTGTCACCTGCCGACACTGGGCGCTGTTCCATTCCGGAAAGGCCCGCCGCAGGTTCTCCCGCACGACGCGGCGGCGGATGCGGATCCGGTCGCCGAGGACGCCGGCGAGCCAGCGGGCGCCCCGCTCGCAGGTGCTCCGCGGGAGGGCCTGGACCACGCAGATCGCCGTCCGCGCGGCGGCATACTCGGCCCGATGCTGCAGCCGCTCGAGCAATCCCCGATCGTCCGTCTTTCCGCCATCCCTGCCGGTTGCCACCAAGAATCCCTCCGTGCGTGTCACCTGAGGATTCTCGCGAATTCGAAGAAATCCAACAAACCCGCAGGCGGCAGGACAGCCCCTCACCCCAGCAGGATGATGGCCACGCTGATCGCGTTGAAGATCGCGTGGACGGTGATGCACGGGAGCAAACTGCCACGGGTCGCCCGCAAATACCCCACCGCGAGGCCGAAGCCCACGAGCGGAATCCAGCCGAGGCCGTGGCCAAAGTGGGCGGCCGCGAAGGCGAGGGCCGACGCGGCGACCGGCAGCCATGACCGCCGACCGGCGGCCCCATGCCGCCCGGCAAGCGTCGCGAACCAACCCTGGAGGATGCCGCGGAAGAAGATCTCCTCGCCGATGGGCGCCGCCACGATGGCCGACAGGCCGACCGCAGAGAGCGTCGCCGGATCCCGCGACCGCGCGAGCAGGTCGAGGATCGGATGCTCGTAGGGCACCATCGAATTGAGCGCACCCGAGAGGAGCAGGAGCGGCGGCGTGATGAGGAGCACGGTGCCGATCGCGAGCCTCAGGTCGAGCGACGGATCGTCGCTGAAAAGCCCGAGGGAGTGACGAGTGCCTCCCGAGCCGAGCACGATCATGACGCCGATGGCGGCGGCGGCGAGCGTTCCCACCGCGGAGCCGAAGAGTTCGGGCGTCGTGATCGCGAGGTCCGTCGTATGGACGGTCGGTGGTGCGAAAGAGTGCGCGGCCATGATGCCCGCGGTCTGGCAGCCGATCGCCGCCGCCGCGACGACGAGGACGGTCAGGCCGCTCCAGCCGGCCGGTGACTCATTCACGTCCGCCGCTCCATGGGCGAGCTGACGAGCCTCGCGGCCTTCGCGAGGTATTCCACGCCCGACCAGACGGTGAGCACGACCGCCGCCCAGGCCAAGAGCACCGCCACGACTCGCACCACCGCCTGCGCCGCCTCGTAGGGGAGCAGGAGCCCGCTTCGCACGAGCAGATCGGCGCCGACCGCGAGGCATTGCAGCAGCATCTTCAGCTTTCCGGACCAGCCGGCGGAGAAATCGCGGCCCGACCGCTCGAG
>JBIIOJ010000329.1:0-3640 GCA_044337015.1 Pirellulales bacterium | reverse complement strand
GGCGGCTCGTGTCGGCCTCGCTCGCCCCCTTGGCCTCGACGACGAGCGAGTAGCGGCCGCCCGCTGGGATCACCGGCAGCTCGATCCGCCAGCGGCCGTCGGCGGCCGCCACGGCCTCGCCGCCGGAGAGCTTCTTGCCGCCGTCGTAGACGGTCGCGGTAACCGTCTTCCCCGGCGTCGCCCGGCCCCAGATCGGCACGGGCATCTCCCGTTGGAGCACCATGTTTTCGGAGAAGATGCTCGGCAGCCAGAGCGGCTCGGCGGCCTCGGCCAGGGCGGCAGCGAGGAGGAGCGTCAGGGCAAGCAAGCCTACAAGTTTCATGATTCGTCCTTTGTAGGCGACCGGCCGGCCGCGAGCATCGGCACTTTCGCCGAGGCACGTTTCCCGGCCGTTGCGATACCATTCGGATGGCAAGGATTCCCGATACATCCTTCAGGCAACGAGTCCAGTCTATGGCCTTTTCCCGCCGTGGCTTTCTCACAACCGCTGCCGTGACCACCGCGGCAGCCGCCCGCGCTGCCTCTGCCGCCGACGTCAGCAGGGATCACGCCGGGGTCGGCTGCCGGTGGCCAACCGAACTCACCGTGCGGAAGGATCCCGTCAGCGGGGCCACGATCCGGCAGCTCACCGACTACCGATCCCACTCGAACCATGCCTACTTCACCTACTCGGCCTGGTACGACGGCGGCCGCAAGCTCGTGATCCTCTCCGACCGTGCCAACCGCACCAACCTCTTCGGCGTCGATCTCGAGACCGGCGAGATGGTGCAGTTGACCGACTGGGATCCGAAAAAGGTCGGCACGAGCCGCCACTCGTTCGTCACCAATCCCGTCCGCGACGAGGTGTTCTACGCCTACGATGACTCGATTCAGGCCCTCGACCTCACGACGCTCTCCTCGCGGGTGCTCATGCGGAAGCCGCAGGGCTACAACACCACCATGCCGCACGTCACGGCCGACGGGAAGTACGCCGTCACCGGCTTCAACGAAGACCTCTCCGACCGGATGCGGCTCGACCTCAACAACGGCTACGTCGGGTTCGACGAGTATTGGGCCGCCAAGCCCCGTTCCACGATCTGGCGGATTCCGCTGGCCGGCGGCGAGCCCGAGATGGTGTACGAGGAGCGGGCCTGGCTCACCCACTTCAACGCCTCGCCAAAGCATCCGCACCTCATGACGTTCTGCCACGAGGGGCCGTGGCACAAGGTGGATCACCGGATGTGGTGCCTCGACCTCGCCACCGGCAGGCACTGGAAAATCCGGCCAACCGCGGAGCGCGAAGCGGTGGGGCACGAATACTGGATGGCCGACGGCGAGCGGATCGGCTACCACGGCTCGAACGCCAAGGGAGGCCTCTTCGGCTCGATCCGCTTCGACAACACGGATCAGGTGGAGGGCTCGTTCTCCGGCCACTGCTGGCACTTTCACAGCCACCTGCTCGACCTCGTCGTGGGGGATGGCGACGCGACGAAAGACCCCTACCTGCTCGCCTGGCGGTTTCGCGAAGGCGTGTTCGAGGGCCCGAAGGTGATCGCCGAGCACCGCGGCTCGTTCCACACCCAGCAGGTGCACGTGCACCCGTGCGTCCACGCCGACGGCACGAAGATCCTCTACACGGCAGACCCGCAGGGCTACGGGCAGGTGAACATCGTGGACGTGCCCGAGTGGGACGCCCTCCCCGACCGCGCGGCGGTCAAAACCGCGTCGTGACGGCGGGAATTCCTGGTGCGACGCCGCCGCTACCTACGGCTTCCACTCGACCGGGCAACGAACGGGGGCACGTTCATCGACTGCACGGCGAGCGAGAGCCGCTGGCCGTCGACGAGGTAAAACAGCGTCTTGTGGGTGCGGGTTTCGGGGTCCTGGCACCAGAGGCCCACCGCGCCGGCCTTCGCGCCGTTGAGCGCGAGGAAGGAGTAGTCCCAGAAACTTCCCCAGGCGTTGGTCCAGAGCATCGGCAGCATGTGGCGATCGAGCCGCAGCCCCTCGAAGATCGGCGCCTCGACCGTCACGTCGGGGGCGAGCGACGCGACCGCGAAGCCCGAGCCATACACGCCGCCGCGTGGTGCGGTTGCCACCGGGGTCACGAGGAGATCACCCGTCGGCCCGTCGATCTCGACATCGAGCGCGAGCGTCTCGTCATCAAACCGGCGAGTGCCGTCGGTGAGGCCCGTGTAGACGAGCGTGGCCTTCGCGGCCTCGGCCTTCACCTCCAGCCGGCTCTTGGAGTCGGCGAAGTGCTGGTTGGGCCAGCTGCTCCCGGCCGGCTGCTCCCCCCAGGGCGAGTCGAACAGGGTGCGGGCGGCGGCGAGCGAAGCTCGTGAGCGAGCCGTCACGAAACTCCGCCTTGTAGCGGTCGGTCTCGACGACGGCCCCGCGGTCGGTCGGCGTGATCGTGCCTGCGGCGGCCGTTCCGGCGAGCAGCCGCAGGGCGCAGAGCAGGGACGCGACGGTGTGGGCGAGGCGTGTCATGGAGTGGTCTTTCTGTTTCCGGTGTCGGCCAGCGGCCGCAGGAGCCCCAGTTCGAAGGCGCGGGCGATGGCCTGCGCGTTGTTGGCGGCGCCGAGCTTCTCCTGGATGTTGACGACGTGGGTGCGGGCCGTGCGTTCGCCGATCGACAGCCGGCTGCCGATCTCCGCGTAGGTGAGCCCGTCCTTGAGCAGGATGAGCACCTCCATCTCCCTCGGCGTGAGCGGTCCCGAGGGGGGCTCCACGGCGAGCCGCCGTGTGGCGATCGTGTCGAGGGGCTTCTGCCCCGAGTGCACCCGGCGGATCGCGGCCACGATCTCGTCGTACTTGGCGTGCTTCGTGACGTAGCCCGCCGCACCCGCCTCGAGGGCGGCGACGATGTCTTCCCGCCGCTCGGAGGCGGTGAGCATGAGCACGCGGGCCTCGGGGTGCCGCAGCCGCAGCTGCCGCAGCGTCTCGATGCCGTCGAGGCCCCACATCTCCCGGTCGAGCAGCGTCACGTCCGGCCGGTGCTTGTCCCACAGCGAGATCGCCTCCTCGCCGTCGGCCGCCTGGCCGACCACGGTGATGTCGGGCTGCCGCCGCAGCGACAGGACGAGCCCCTCGAGAAACACAGGATGATCGTCGATCGCCAGCACGCGGATGCAGGCGACTTGGGGACCATGGCTCGGGGGCATTACGACGGCTCGGCAGCGGCGGACGGACGGTTTTTTGCGATGATGACCTGATCCGCGAAGCCCGGCATCGGCACTTCTGCCGAGGCCGGCCCCAGTTCAACGACCACCCGCGTCCCCTCGCGCGGGGCGGTGGCGATCGAGAGGCTGGCCCCGAGCCGCCGGGCCCGCTCCCGCATGCCACGGATGCCGAAATGCCCGTCGCGGGTCTCGTTGGCGGCGAGGTCGAAGCCGATTCCGTCGTCGGCCACCTCCACCCGCGGATGACCGTCGTGACCGTCGAACGTGACCCGCACGACCGACGCGGAGGCGTGGCGAACGGCATTGGCGACCGCCTCCCCCACGATCCGCAACATCGGATACCGGGCGGCCTGCGGCACGTCCGGCTCAGGCGGCTCGATGGCGAACACGATCCGCACCGCAGCCAACGCGGCCTGCTCCCGGCACTGCGCCGCAAGGAGTTCCCCGAACGGCAGGTGGCCGCGGGAGGGCTCGCG
>JBIIOJ010000328.1:0-3656 GCA_044337015.1 Pirellulales bacterium | reverse complement strand
ATTTCCCGCGGTACCACATCGGTGAATCGCTCATCCCCGAGACGTTCTGGGTGCTCGAGCGGCTCGGCATGCTCGAGAAGCTGCGAGGCAGCCGATTCGTCGACAAGCACAGCGTTCAGTTCGTATCGGACCAGGGGAAGCTCTCCCAGCCGTTCTATTTCGCCGACCACAGGCCGCACGAAAGCTCGCGGACCTGGCAGGTGACGCGGCAGGAGTTCGACATGATGATGCTCGACAACGCCCGCGAGCACGGCGTCGACGTCCACGAGGGGGTCAGGGTGCTCGAGGTGCTCTTCGAGGAAGGGCGAGCCGTCGGCGTTCGGGCCGCCGACGAATCGGGTGAGGTCCGGGAGATCCGCTGCCGCGTGGTGGTCGATGCGGCGGGCCAGAGCTGCGTGATCCAGGATCGGCTCGGCCTCCGCGAGTGGGACCCCGTTCTCAAGAAGGCCGCGATCTGGACCTACTGGCAGGGAGCGAAGCGGGACACCGGCCGCGATGAGGGGGCCACGCTCGTCATGCAGCTCCAGGGGAAGCAGGGCTGGTTCTGGTACATCCCGCTCCACGACGACCTCGTGAGCGTGGGTGTCGTCGCCCCCCACGACTATCTCTTCAGCGGCCGCGACACGAAGGACCTCGAGAAGATCTTTTTCGCGGAGGTCGAGAAGTGCCCGGGGCTGCAGCCGCGGATCGCCGGGGCCCGGCGGGCGGCTCCGTTTCGGGCCGCCAAGGAATACTCCTACCGCTCGCGGCAGGTGGCCGGCGATGGCTGGGTGCTCGTCGGCGACGCCTTCGGGTTTCTCGATCCGCTCTACTCGTCGGGAATCCTGCTTGCGCTCAAGTCGGGCGCCTCCGCGGCCGACGCGATCTGCGAGGGATTGTCCCGCGGCGACACGTCGGCGGCCCAGCTCGGCTCGTGGGGCCCGGAGTTCATCGAGGGGATGGATCGGATGCGGCGGCTCGTCTGCGAGTTCTACGAAGGGCTCAACTTCGGCCAGTTCGTCCGCAAGCACTCCGATCGCAAGGGGCTCATCACCGACATCCTCATCGGCGACCTCTTCAAGGACGACATCGACGCCCTCTGGCCGCTCATGGACGCCCTGAAGGCGGAGGGGCCCCGACAGGCTTCTTGACGAGCTGCCTTGAACAGCGGTTATCTCTACGCCGCGGCGGCCTTCATTCTCTGGGGCGTGCTTCCGATCTACTGGAAGCACCTCGGCGGCGTGCCCGCGGCGCAACTGGTGGCGCATCGCGTGATCTGGTCGATCGTCGTCCTGGTGCCACTCGTCTGGGTGACCGGCGCGGCGGGGAGCATCCGCGCCACCTTCTCGGCGCCCAGCCTGCTGCTGCGGCAGGGGATCGCGGCGGCCTTCGTGTCGGCCAACTGGCTGGGATTCGTGTGGGCCGTGACCCATGGGCGGATGATCGAAAGCAGCCTCGGGTATTTCCTCAACCCGCTGCTCAGCGTGCTCCTCGGCGTGTTCGTGCTTGGCGAACGGCTGCGGCCGGCCCAGTGGCTTGCCGTCGCCGTCGCCGCGACGGGGGTCGCGTTGCTCGCCACCCAGTACCACCACTTCCCCTGGATCGCCCTCTACCTCGCCGTCACGTTCTGTCTCTACAGTCTCGCCAAGAAGCGGACTCCGCTCGGCGCCCTCTCCTCGCTGACGGTCGAGACGCTGCTGCTGCTCGTTCCGGCCGCCGCGTTCCTCGCCGCGGAGCACCTTGCGGGCCGAGGTGAATTCGGCCGCCTTGGCGGGTGGGACGATGCGTTGATCGCACTCTCCGGGGTGATCACCGCGGTGCCGCTGCTCTGTTTCGCGGCGGCGGCGCGGCGAATCCCGCTCTCCGCCATCGGGCTCATGCAGTACTTCGGCCCCTCGATCCAGTTCGTGCTCGGCCTGTTCGTCTACGGCGAGCCGTTCGACGCCGGCAAGCTCGTCGGGTTCGCGGTCGTCTGGACGGCGCTTGCGATCTACGCCATCGACGGGCTCAGCCGAGGGAATCGCGGACCGAGGTGATCAGGCCGCCCGCGGAGGAGCGCTGCGTTGCCTCATCTCGGGCGCCGCGTGTGGCGGCGCGTTGAGTCGGAAGATGAGTAGCGGCACCTCCAGCACCTTCTCGTGATGGAATGCATGACCAAACAGCCCCTGCTCACCGAGGCATTCGCCGTGGTCGGCGGTGACGATGACCGTAGTCGGGCGGCCGCGAGCCACGAAGCATCGGAGCAGATCCGCCATCTGTGCGTCGAGGAATTCCGCACATTCGACCTGGCGGTCCCACAGGTCTGTGTCGATCGTCGCGGTCGCGTCGTGCAGGCCCGACGCGTTGAAGAGACGACCAAGGCTCATCCGCTCGCCCAGCGGATCGGCCCCGGCAGCCATGTCTTCGTGCCGGAAGGGGCTGTGGGTCTCGCCGAAGTTGGCGAACACGAAGCACGGGCGGCGGCGAGCCTGGCGGGTGATCTGCTCGCGGAGCATGTCGACCTGCGTCCGGGCCCGCGTGCCGGTGACGCGAAACCACTCGAAGCCATCCTGCAACGGGCTGGGTCTTTTGAACCAGTCCATCGCCGCCACGCCCAGCGTCGCGTAGCCGCGGCGGCGAAACCCGTTCACGATGTTCACGGTGCCTTCTGGGAACGTCACCAGGGGTTTGGCGGCGACGTTGCGATGGGAGATTCGCCAGAGTTGCTGGACGTAGCGGTTGTAGAACGGCAGGGGCTCGAACACGTGCGGCAGGAAGCCGTTGAACATGGCCTGATGCGCCGGGAGCGTGTACGTGGCCATGGCCCAGGCACGCCTCGCGGCGGCATGCCGGTCGAGCACCGGGGTTCGGGCCCGCTCGAAGGTGTCGTGGCGGCACGAATCCCAGGTGACGAGCAGGAAATCCTCGGTGTCGCCGCCGGACTGCAGCCGCCGATGCCGCCACTCGTCCCAGGTGCGGCCGATGATGCTGGTGCTGAGCCGGCTCATGGTGAGTCTCCGGACACTGGATGCCGGCAGATGCCGACGTTGAATCGAGGCGTGCCGTAGACCGTCGCCAGGGCCGCGGGAACGATCGGAAAGTCGGCGAGACCGGGCGCCGCGAGCCCCTGGAGCCGCGTCCAGCCGCGATCCGACTTGCGACGGAACGGCCACTTTCGCCAAGCGAAGGCGGCCACCGGGTTGCAGGCGGTGAGCCCCTCGCGCACGGCGGCCACGGCCTCGGTGCGGGCCTGCAGCGCTGCGGTCTCCACCTGCACCCGCAGTTGCACTTCGTGGAAGTGGCGGCCGAGCATGGCGACGAATTCGGTGGTGAACCATTCATGCTCGTGAAACCGGTTGCGGGGCCGGCCATCCACGAATGCCGGCGTGCTTGCCCGGTCGGGAGTCGATACCAGGAGCACGCCGCCGGCGGCCAGGAGGCGACCGGCGCGGGCGAGGAAGGTCTCGGGGTGCCGCAGGTGCTCGATGGCCTCAAAGCAGCAGATCACGTCCCAGCCTCCGTCCACCCGCTCCAACTTCTCGCAGTCGTCCAACGCGAACGAAAGGTTCGGTGCCGTGAACTTGTCTCGTGCCGCGGCCACCGCGTCGGCATCCACGTCGACGCCGAGGACGACGGCGGCGCCACCGGACCGGAGGATCGCCGCTCCGTAGCCGGCACCCGATCCGGCATCGAGCACG
>JBIIOJ010000075.1:0-12481 GCA_044337015.1 Pirellulales bacterium | reverse complement strand
GCCGAGGTGCGTTCGTCGGCCGCCGCCATCCTCCTGAAGATCCGCCGCGGCTCGCCCGCGGGCGAGCGGTGAGCCGTCCGATCGCGGCTCTGCTATCATTCCGCGTCCGTCGAAGATCGATCCATCGTCCCCCACCCCGAGGTTCCATCCCATGGCCGTCACGACCCAGGAAACGATCAAACTGCTGCTCGAGAGCTACGGCATGGAACTCGAGACCGTGATGAACTACCTCGCCAACAGCGTGAACCTCGACGGCGTTCGGGCCGAGGAGATCAAGAAGTCGCTCGGGGCCGACGTGCCCGGCGAGATCGCCCACGCCCAGCAACTCGCCAACCGGATCAAGCAGCTCGGTGGCCAGATCCCCGGCTCGAAGTCGCTCGCGGCGATGCTCGGCAAGCAGATCCAGCCGGTGTCAGACACCACCGACGTGGTGGGCGTGATCAAGAGCGTGATCGCCGCCGAGGAGACCGCCTGCGCCCAGTACAAGAAGATCATCAAGGCCGTCGAGGGTGAGGACTACGTCACCCAGGACCTCTGCATCCGGCTGCTGGCCGACGAGGAGGAGCACCTCGTGCAGTTCAAGGGCTTCCTCAAGGAATACGCGTCGTAGTCGGCCGGCCAGCCTGCGTTCAGGCCGAGAGGAATTCCTCGAGCGCCTCGCGGAGCAGATCGGCGTTGGGCTCGAGGCCCGTCCACTGGACGAACTCGATCGCCGTGCGGGCGCAGCGGATCTCGATGCCGTCGATCGTGCAGGCACCGTGCCTCGCTCCCTGCGCAACGAGCGCCGAGGGCTCGCCGCCGAGGGCGAGGTCGGCCATCACGAGATCGGGCCGCACCGCGTCGAGCTCGATCACCGTCTTGTCGGCAGCGGGGATCGCGGAGACGACGAGTCCGACCTCCTCGGGAATCGCAAGCGGCTTGCCCCGCTCGCAGGGAAGTGTCTCCACGGCCATGACGGCCGCGGGCGGCGCGTCGGGGGCGGGGGCGGGGGTCGCGTCGGGAGCGCGGGTCGCGTCGGGAGCGCGGGTCGCGTCGGGAGCGCGGGTCGCGTCGGGGGCGCGGGTCGCGTCGGGAGTTCGGTCGCCGCCGATCCCGCGGAGCCTTTCGGCAAGGGTGGTCGAGCGATCCGTCGAGCGGTTCGCGAGGAGCAGACGGCCGACGCCCGCGAGCGAAAGCTCGAGCGCCGTCGCCGCCGCCGCCGGGCCGCTGCCGATGAGCAGCACCGCGGCGCCGACGGGATCGAAGTGGCTGCGGATCGCCTCGACGGCCGCGCGGCCGTCGGTCATGTGCCCCACGAGGCCCTCGGGCTGGCGGTCGATCATGCCCACGGCCCCCGCGAACGCGGCCGTGGGGCTCGCGGAATCGACCAGAGGCAGACCCGACTGCCGCAAGGGACCGGTGAGCACGGCGCCGCGAAATCCGAGGGCGCGGACGCCGCGAATTGCATCCTCCGCCCGCTCGAGGGGCACGTCGAACGTGACGAACCGCCAGTCGAGCCCGGCCGCGGCCATCGCGCGTTCGAAGACGTATTGCGTCGGATCGCCGGCGGCGGGGCAGCCGAGCACGGCAATGATCTCCTGGAGCGCCGGTCGGCTCGATCGTGGCACGCTCGTGGACTCGCGACGGGCTTGCGGAGGTGGAAGAAGCTGCTGCCGATCCCGTTGCAACGGCCTCGTCAGACCGTCAGGTGCGTCACCGCCACGAACCTCGGATCGGAACGGATCGGGTCGAAATCCGGTTCGATCTGGGTCAGGTCGCGAAACCGCTTGTCGATCGAGATCGCCTTCGTGAGATGCTCGATCGCCGCCTGCACGTCACCGCCGAGCGAGAGGTAGCAGGACAGATTGTAGTGGAGGATCGGCTGATCGGGTGAGGCTTCGAGACCCTGTTCGAGCACCTCGATCGCCTTCGGCAACCGGCCGATACGCTTGAAGCACCATCCCAGGCCGAGCCACGCCTCGAGCCGCTTCGGATCGTTTTCCACGACGAGTTCGAACGGGACGATCGCATCCTCCCACTGGCCCATCGCCCGCAGCGCCTCCGCCTCGAGCAGCTTGGCATCGGGCATCGACCGGGTCGGCTCGGGGAGTTCGTCGATCGTCTCCAGGGCCCGGACGAGCAGGACTCTCGCGGTCTCGGGAGTCGGCCGGTCGCCGTCGACCAAAAGCTCCGCCAGTTCGACGTAGCCAGAGGCCTGTCGCAGGATTGCCTGTCGGCGATTCCGGGTCATGGCGGTCATGGCAGCTCCGCTCCTGCTGGAAGAATTCGTCAGATCCGGCCGTTCGACACGAGTAAGTCAGCCCGTGCGGCAGGATCTACGAAGCCCTTCCTGGTTTCCCAGCAGCTTCATCATACCCAAGCCCCGGGGGTTGCCGATCCTCCGGACCCTGTCACACGGGGTTTTCTACGGGATTGGCGGTCGTTTGGATCGCGCGGTCGCACCGGCAGATTTTTTTCGCACGAAATCGGGGGTCGGGCCGCCACTCTATTCATGGACGGCCCCGAATCCTGGACAGCCCGTGCGGCCGCTGCTGAACGACCCGAGGGACCCCCTGATGTTGCGACTGACCCTGCGGACCCTCCTTGCCTGGCTCGACGGCGTTCTCCCGGCGGCGGAGGCCGATGCCTTCGCCGACAAGCTCTCCTCGAGCGGGTCGGCCCGGATGCTCGTCGATCGGATCCGGGGGGTCGTCGTCCACCCCGGGCTCGACTCGCCCAAGGTGATCGGCCGGGGCCTCGGGTCCGACGCCAATTCCGTCGCCGAATACCTCACCAACTCGCTTCCGGCCGACGCAGTCGCGACGTTCGAACGGGTCTGCATCGAGTCCGACGCCCACCTCGCGGAGGTGGCGGCGTGCCATCGAATGCTCGTGGAAGCGCGGAACGATCCGAAAATCTTCGAGCCACCGGAACCCCGCGAACTCGATCGACTGCTCGCCGCGACGGGTGGCCTCGCCGCGACGCTTGGCTACGCCGGCAATGCGAGCGGCTCGAATGGGCCCTTGAATGGGCCCTTGAATGGGACCGTGGAAAAACATCCGGAACCGCAGTTGGTGAAACCGCAGCAGGCGGCATCCCCAGCTGCTGAACCCTCGAAGACGTCGATAACGGCCTGGGCGTCGGTGATCACGGCGGTGCTCCTCGTGGGACTGCTCGCCGGAACGCTCGCCTGGAAGCTCATCCCGGGCAGGTCCGGCGGGGCGATGCCGAGAAACGCGGATGCCGTCGCCGTGCGGGAGCCGCCGCCCGAACCGCCGCGAGCCCCGGAAGAATCCGCCGTTGAACCGCCGCAGGCAGCGCCGCAGGCACCGCCGCAGACGGAAGAGGCGGCTGCGGAAACACAAGACGAGGTCCCGAAGCAGGATCCGAAAAGCGAAGACGCCGTAGTCGTCGCGCCGTCACGGGAACCCGAAGCCGCAGTCGCGACGGAAGATCCGAAGCCGCCGGTCGGCCGAGTGCCTGGGGGCGACGCGCTCGCGATCGGCGCGAAGGCCACGCCGGTCGCCGTGGAGCCGGCCGCCACGACTCCGACGAAACCCGCGGCGGCGGCACCTCCGCCGCAGCCGGGGCCCGATGAACCGGGGTTCGCAACCGTCGGCGGCATTCCGCTGCTCCTGAAACGCATCGGGGAGACGGGCGGTCCGGCCGACTGGGCTCTGCTCGCCGCGGAGTCGCGGCTCTCAGCGTCGGCCGACCTGCTCGTACCGGAGGGGTTTTTTCCGACGCTGGCCATCGGCAAGGCGACGATCCGCCTCATCGGGCCGGCCCGCGCGGTGCTCCGACCGCGAGAGGATGCCGCCGCGGAGATCGAGCTCGTCTTCGGCCGGGCGCTCGTGGGCGGGATCGAGGCCGGGCGGCCGATGGCGTTCGTGGCCGGCCAGCTCGCGGGGCGGCTCGAGGCCGGCGATCCGATCGGGCTCGAGGTGCGGTTCGACCGCGTGGCCGGCAGCGATCCGGCGAACGTGCCCTCGACGACCGTGGGCTCGATCGCGTTTCCTGCCGGTGGCAGGCTCGCGCTCGAGCCCGGGATTGCCGCGATCGCGGCTCCAGACGCAGGGCTCATTCGGCCCGACGGCTCGGTCGCGACCGGCGTCGTGGTGACCGGCCGCGGCGAGGCATCCCTGGGCCTGCCGGAGTGGTTGGCTTCGCCGTCCGCCCAGCGGCTGCTCGATCGCCTCGCCACCGACGCCCTCGCCGCGAGCCTCGCGTCGGCTCCGCCGCCCGCCGCTCTCGAGCGGCTGCTCGAAGACAACCGTCTCGAAAATCGCTCCGCCGCCGCCGCGACGCTCGCGGTCATGGGCCGCTACGAGCCGCTGGCTGAGCTGCTGGCGGAGGAGGAGCAGGGTTTGCGACTGCCGGCACGGGCCTGGGAATCGCTCGAGCGGGCCGCGGTTCCGCTTGCGCTCGCCCGCGGTCCGACGTCGGCGGGCCGGCTGCTCGCCGCCTTCGAATCGGTCGTCCCGCCGGACGACGGAAAGCTCGTGCGGCAGCTGGTCGTCGGCTTTTCCGACGAGTCACTTGCCGCGGGGGGCGACGCCGTCCTCGTCGCCGCACTCGAGCACCCGTCACTCCTCATCCGCCGGCTGGCGGCTTCGAGGCTCTACGGGGCGGTTCCCCTCGCCGCGGCCGACCGGCTTCGGTATCGGCCGGACGGTCCGCCGGCCGCCCGCGCCGAGGCCGTGAAATGGTGGCGAACGCAGCTCGAGAAGGGGCGGATTCGCGGGGGAGGGGAGGGTGGCCTGTCGAAGGCCCAAGGGGAGTGATATGCTCCCATCCATGCAGATCAACGTCTCGACGCGGCACGGGCATTTAAGCCCGGCATCCCAGTCCAAGGTCAACTCGAAGGTTTCCCGTCTCAAGCGGTATTTCGACCGCCTGACGGCCCTGAACGTGACGGTCGACCTCGAGAACCCCTCGCTCCCGCTCGTGGAGATCGTCGCCTCGGCGGAGCACATGCACGACATGGTCAGCCACGAGGTGTCGGGGCATCTCTGGCGGAGCGTCGACGGCGCGGTTCAAAAACTGGAACAGCAACTCAGGAAGCACAAAGAGAAGGTCCGCGATCACAAGCACGTCCAGAACACGAAGCGGTCCTGATCCGCGTTCCTGTGGCGACCTTCCTCGATTCACCATGAAGTTCTCCGATTTTGTGGCGGTGGATGCGATCCGTTCGAGCGTGAAGGCACGGACGAAGGAGGGGGTGATCCGGGAGATGGCGACCGCCCTCGTCGAGGCCGGGAAGATTCCCGCCGGCGACATGGAAAGCATCGTCAAGGCGATCATGAAGCGGGAGGATCTCGGCAGCACCGGGATCGGCCGCGGGGTCGCCGTGCCCCACACGAAGCACCCGAGCGTGAGCCGCCTGGTCGGCACCGTGGCCGTGAGTCGCGAGGGGATCGATTTCGAGAGCCTCGACGGTGAGCCGGTGCAGCTGTTCTTCCTGCTGGTTTCACCGCCGGATCGGCCGGGCGACCACCTGCGGGCGCTCGAAAACATCTCGAGGCAGCTCCGCGACGATTCCTTCTGTGCGACGCTCAAGCAGGCGCACGCGGTGGCCGACATCCAGCACCTGCTGGAGGAAGCCGACAGTCATGGGCTCGTTTCCTGATACAAGAAAATTGGCGTGAATTGGTTTGGCAGGCGAGATGACGGAACAGACCGTGGTTCGGCAGGTCGTGGTGGGCGCACGGCAGGGGCTTCATGCCCGGCCGGCAGACATGCTCGCGCGTGAGGCAAGAAAGTGGCAGTCGCGGATCGAACTCGTGGCCGGATCGCAGCGGGCCGACGGCAAGAGCATCCTCGAGGTGCTCACGCTGGCGGCCGAGGCGGGAACGCACGTCGTGATCGAGGCGACCGGTCCCGATGCCGATGAGGCGATCGACGCGATCGGCGGCCTCTTCGAGCGGAATTTCGGCGAAGACTGAAGACACATAAGGAACACGAAGGAGACAGAAGCAGGCCCCCGCAGATGGGCGCCGGGAGATCCTGATCGCAGCGCGTCGCTTCGCGATCTCTCCACGGCACAGCCCCGCGTCGGCCGATACGCCGCATCCCCGTGATGCGGTCCACGCCGGCCGGTGCCGGCGAGATCGAACATGCCTTGGGTTCCGACGCCACCAAAAACGGCCGTCGGAGCGAAAGGTGCATTGAGACTCGCCCGAGGCGACCGGGTCGGCGTGCAGAAAGCGCGCCATGATCAAACTCCAGGGAATCGCTGTCTCGTCGGGCGTCACGATCGGCGAGGCGCTCGTGCTCGACGCCGAGGGATTTCGCATCCCGAGGCGGTTCGTCGCCCGTTCTGCCGTCGATACGGAACTCGAGAGGCTCTCGTCGGCCATCGCCGACACCACCCGCGAGATCGAGCGCAACCGCGACGCGATCCGCGCCGAGTTGGGCCAGCAGTACGCCGCGATCTTCGACGCCCACCTCGCGATGCTCCACGACGAGCGGCTCCAGGCCGAGCTCGTGAGCGCCGTCCGCGACAAGAACCTCTGGCCGGAATACGCCGTCAGCCGCACGCTCCGCCGCTACGCGAAGGCCTTCCAGAATCTCGACAACCACATCGCCCAGCGGGCCCACGACATCTACGACATCGAGAAGAGCCTGCTTCGCAACCTGCTCGGCCAGCGGAGCGAGACGCTCGCGGCCGTTTCGCAGCCAGTGATCGTGCTCGCCCACAACCTCACCCCGAGCGAGACGGCGAAGCTCGACCGGCGGTTCGTCCAGGGATTCGCGACGGAGCTCGGCGGGCCGGGCAGCCACACCGCGATCGTGGCCGAGGGGCTCGAGATCCCGGCGGTGGTCGGGATCGGGCCGTTCCTGAGCGACGTGTCGGGCGGCGAGCCCGTGATCCTCGACGGCAACCAGGGCGTCGTGATCCTGCAGCCCGACGAGGAGACGATCGCGAGGTATCGGCTCGAGGTCGAGGCGGCCCGCACGGCGGAGGTGAACCTCGGGCGGCTCCGCGACCTGCCGGCCGAGACGATCGACGGCGTTAGGATCCGGATCCACGGCAACATCGAGTTTCCGAACGAGGTGGAGCAGTGCATTCGCCGAGGCTGCGACGGCATCGGCCTCTACCGCACCGAGTTTCTCTACCTCACGAGCCCGCGTGAGCCGACCGAGGAGGACCACTTCGCCGCCTACAGCCAGGTCGTAAAGGCGATGGGTGACAAGCCGGTCGTGATCCGCACGCTCGACCTCGGCGCCGACAAGATGCTCACGGAGACGACCCCGGAGGAGGAGCGGAATCCCTGCCTCGGCCTGCGGAGCATCCGCCTGTCGCTGCGGCAGTTGCCGATGTTCCGCACGCAGCTGCGGGCGATCCTGCGGGCGAGCGCCCTCGGTGACGTGCGGGTGATGTTTCCGCTCATCTCGACGATCGTCGAATTGCGGCAGGCGAGGATGGTGCTCGCCGACGTCATGGAAGACCTCGCCGAGCACGGCATCGCGTTCAACCGCGACATGCAGGTCGGCATGATGGTGGAGACGCCGGCCGCCGCGCTCATGCTCGACACGTTCGTCGGCGACGTCGACTTCGTGTCGATCGGCACGAACGACCTCATCCAATACACGTTGGCGGTGGACCGCGGCAACAAGGAGGTCGCAGACCTCTACAACGCCTGCGATCCGGCGGTGCTGCGGCTCTTGAAGCTGTCGGTGGAGACCGCAAAGCAGGCGGGCGTTCCCGCCAACGTGTGCGGGCAGATGAGCGGGAGCGTCATGTACACGCAGCTGCTGCTGGGCATGGGCCTCGAGCAGCTGAGCGTTCCCGCGAGCGCGATCCCCGAGGTGAAGCAGCTCTGCAGGAGCGTTTCGCTGGAGGAATGTCGCGTGATCGCGGACAGGGTGCTGGAGATGGACAGCGCCCAACAGGTCAAGTCGTTTTTGCGGGATCAGTTGCGCCGCGTGCTCGCCCAAACGGTGGCGTAGCCGCGAGCGTGTTCGGAAAAATCGAAGAAGAAACCAAAAGAAGACCAAAAGAAGAACCAGAAATGGAGAATTCATGAAACAGGAAATGCTCATCAACGTGTCGCAGCCGGAGGAATGCCGGATCGCGATCATGGAGGACGGCGTGCTCGAGGAGCTCTACGTGGAGCGGACGAGCGCCGACAACTACGTCGGCAACATCTACAAGGGGCGGATCGTGAACATCGAGCCGTCGATCCAGGCGGCTTTCGTCGACTTCGGCGTCGGCCGCAACGGCTTCCTCCACATCAGCGACGTGGAGCCGCAGTACTACCGCCAGGGAGGCCTCGATCCCGACAAGGCGTTCGACCTGCCGGAGCCGGCCGGGAAGGGGGGCGATGACGCGCAAGGGGGCACGAAGACGGCGCCCCGCCGCCGGGCCCGGCTCGGCGATCGCCCGCGGGTGAAGCCGCCGATCCAGGACATCCTCCGCCGCGGCGACGAGGTGCTCGTGCAGGTGATCAAGGAGGGCTTCGGCACGAAGGGGCCGACGCTCTCCACGTACATCTCGATCCCCGGCCGTTACCTCGTGCTCATGCCGCCGCTCGGGCGGGTCGGCATCTCGAAGAAGATCGACGACGAGCAGGATCGCCGGCTGCTCCGCGACATCATGCTGGAGCTCAAGCCGCCGAAGGGGGTGGGATTCGTCGTGCGGACGGCCGGCACCACGCGGACGAAGCAGGAGATGGCCCGCGACATGGCCTACCTGCTTCGGCTCTGGAAGAGCATCGTGCGGCGGATGCGGAAGTACTCCGCGCCGATCGACATCTACCAGGAAAGCGACATGATCATCCGCACGATCCGCGACATGTTCACGGAGAACGTGGGGAGGATCCTCATCGACGAGCCCGCCGCCTACGAGCGGGCCAGGGAGTTCCTCGAACTCGTCATGCCGCGGTACGTGAGCCGGCTGCAGCTCTACGAGGGGAAGGAGCCTCTCTTCCACCGGTATGGCCTGGAGGAGGAGATCGGCCGGATGTACCAGCGGAAGGTTCCGCTCAAGGGGGGCGGCTCGATCGTGATCGACCAGACCGAGGCCCTCGTGGCGATCGACGTCAATTCGGGCAGCTTCCGCACGGAACAGTCGGCGGAGGAGAACGCCTACCAGATGAACCTCATCGCCGCGAAGGAGATCGCCCGGCAGCTGCGGCTGAGGGACTTGGGCGGCGTGATCGTCAACGACTTCATCGACATGCGGAAGGAGAAGTACCGCCGCGGCGTCGAGAAGGCGCTCCACGACGCCATGAAGCGGGATCGCGCCCGTACGAAGGTGCTTCGCACGAGCCCCTTCGGCTTGATCGAGATGACCCGCCAGCGGATCCGTCCGTCGCTCCGCAAGAGCATCTTCCGCGACTGCCCCACCTGCAACGGCACGGGCACGGTGAAGACGGCGGAGAGCATGGCGATCGAGGTGATGCGGACGCTCCAGCTTTCGAGCGCCCGCGACGACATCACGAAGCTCGACATCACGGTGCACGACGACGTGGCGACCTGGATCAACAACAAGAAGCGGCGGGAGATGGCCCACTTCGAGGACTCGACCCACATCCAGCTCCACATCGTCGGGAAGGACGGCGTGTCGCCGGAACACCTCGTCTTCGAGGCGAAGGATTCCGCGGGCCGGCACGTTCGCTTCCCATGAAGTCCGTCCTGCGGGTCGTCGTGGCCGCGGCGGCCTTCGTGGCCGCGGCTGCGGCCGTCTGCGCGGATGACCCGGCCGATCCGGTCGGCAGGGCGGCCGACGGCCGCGGCATCCTGCCGGTCAATCAGATCGTCACGCCCGCGGGCCGGCAGGTCGAGCTGCCGGGCCTGCGGACGCAGGTGATCACGCTCTCGCCCGACGGTCGCCTCCTCGTCACGTCGGGAAAGACGAACGAGATCGTCGTCGTCGACCCCGCAACCGGCGAGATCCGACAGCGGGTGAAGCCTCCCGCCGGCGACGTGGTCGCACCGCCGCCCGATGGCGACGTGAGGAACCAGAAGCCAGATACGGAGGCGATCGAGAGCTACACGGGCCTGGTCTTCTCGCCGGACGGCCGATGGCTCTTCATGAGCAACGTCCACGGCTCGGTGAAGGTGTTCTCCGTCCGCAACGGCACCGTGGCGGCATCCCACTCGATCTCGCTGCCGCCTGCGAATGCACCGCAGCGGAAGGCCGAGATCCCCGCGGGCCTCGCCGTGACGGCCGACGGCGGGCGGCTGTACGTCTGTGGCAACCTCTCCAACCGTCTGCTCGAGATCGAGGCGGTCACGGGCCGAGTGCTGCGGTCGTTCGATGTCGGCGTGGCACCGTTCGACGTCGTGCTCACGGGTGGCAGGGCGTTCGTGAGCAACCAGGGCGGTCGGCGGCCCGGAAAGAACGACCTCACGGCGTCGGCCGGCAAGGGCACGAGGGTTCGCGTCGATCCGGTGCGGCATGTCGCGAGCGAGGGCTCGGTGAGCATCGTCGATCTCGCCGCCGGCACGGTGGAGGAGACGCTCACCGGCCTGCACGCCTCGGCCCTCGCCGTCTCGCCCGACGGCCGGCACGTCGTCTGCGCCAACGCCGCCGCCGACACGCTCTCGATCCTCGATGCCGCGACCTGCGGCGTGGTCGAGACGGTGTGGACGAAGCGGACGCCTGCCGAGCTCTTCGGCGCCCAGCCGAACGCCCTCGCATTCGCTCCGGATGGAAAGCGGCTCTATGTGTGCAACGGCGCCCAAAACGCGGTGGCCGTGATCGAGTGGGATCCCAACGAGAAGGGCGACACGAAGCTCGCCGGCCTCATCCCCGTGGGATGGTATCCAGGGGGCGTCGTCGTGGACCCCGCCCGAAAGCAGCTCGTGGTGGCGAACATCAAGGGGCTACCGCAGAAGCCGCAGAAGCACGGTGCCGGCGAGGGCTTCAACAGCCACCAGTATCACGGCTCGCTGTCGCTCGTGCCGATTCCCGACGCTGCGGCCCTCGCGTCGCTCTCGGAAATCACCGCCCGCAACATGCGGTCTGCCGCGATCCGCGACGCATTCCTGCCGCCGCGGGAAGGCGTCCCGCCGCGGGCGATCCCGGAGCGGATCGGCGAGACGAGCCTCATCGAGCACGTCGTCTACGTGATCAAGGAGAACCGGACCTACGACCAGGTGCTCGGCGACCTTCCGCAGGGCAAAGGCAGGCCGGATCTCTGCGTCTTCGGTGACGAGATCACCCCCAACCAGCACGCGATCGCCCGGCAGTTCGTGCTTCTCGACAACACCTACTGCTCGGGCATCCTCTCGGCCGACGGCCACAACTGGAGCACCGCGGCGGTCGCCACCGACTATGTCGAGCGGAGCTTCGCGGGATGGCCACGAAGCTATCCCGATGGTATCGACGACAACGGTGTCGATGCCCTGGCCTGGTCGCCGGCCGGATTCATCTGGGACAGCGTGCTCGCCCACGGGAAGACTCTTCGCAACTACGGCGAGTTCATGCTCCCCCGGACACATTGGAAAGATCCGAAACGGGGCGGCCGGCCTGACTTCCAAGCCTGTTACGCGGCGTGGAAAGCCGGGCCGGGCGAGCAGGAAGTGGTGTTCGCGGGCGAGCCCTCGATCGAGTCGCTCCGGCCGCACTCGCCGCGGGACACCACGGGCTACGACCTGAACGTCCCCGACCAGTTCCGTGCCGACTACGTGATCCGCGAACTGGCCGAATACGAGCAGAAGGGGGAGTATCCGAACCTCGTGATCGTCGCGTTGCCGCAGGATCACACCGGGGGCGCGAAGGCCGGCTCTCCCACGCCGGAGGCCTGCGTGGCCGACAACGACCTGGCCTTCGGCCGGCTCGTCGAGGCGCTCTCCAAGAGCCGCTTCTGGCCGAAGATGGTGATCTTCGCGATCGAGGACGACCCGCAGAACGGCTGGGACCACGTCAGCGGCTACCGAACGACCTGTTACGTGGCGGGCCCGTACTCAAAGCGTGGCGTGACCGTGAGCACCCAGTACAACACGACGAGCCTCCTGCGGACGATCGGCCAGATCCTGGGACTGAAGCCGATGAACCAGTTCGACGCCTCGGCCACGCCGATGTTCGACTGCTTCACCGACACCCCCGACCTGCGGCCGTTCACGGCCTTGCCCGCGCGGGTGCCGCTCGACCAGCTCAACCCAGACCCACGCGAAATCCGCGATCCAGCCGCGAAGGCCGCGGCGGCCGCCAGCGCCGCCATGAACTTCGCCGAGATCGATCGGGCACCCGAGGACTCGCTCAACCGCATCCTTTGGACCATGCGGAAAGGGCCGGGCGTGCCGTATCCCGAGTGGGCGGTGACGGCGGTCGAGGAGGACGACGACTGACCGGTCTTTCGGCCGGGAAGTGCCGGGATTTCCGGGGCGGCGCTCGACCTGCGGGCCGAGGCGGAGTATGCTCTCCCGCTCGTTCGAACCGACCTAGACCTCGTTTCCCCGGACTTCCGCCATGGCCAAGGCATCCCCCGAATCCGCCACCACCACCACCACCTCCTCCGCCAGCATGAAGGGCGCGGGCCACGAATATGCC
>JBIIOJ010000074.1:0-12493 GCA_044337015.1 Pirellulales bacterium | reverse complement strand
CGGGCGCCGCGCGGGGCCCCCCCCCCCCCCCCGCCCGGCGCGCCAATCCGGGCGGCCCCGAACCCAGCACGTTTGACACGCCGCTCGATTTGGCCTCGCTGGCCACCGCGTGCCGGCGTTACCATTGAGAGGCTGAAAGGGCCAGCATGTCGTACCGGTCGTTCAAGGACATCCTCGGCGAGACGAGCCTGGAGCGGAAGTGCCGCTTCCTCTTCGGTCTCTGCCTGCTGCTGCTGATCACCGGCAGCTTCTGGTGGTACGGCAGCCGGACCGAGGACCTCGTCTACACGACGACCCGGAGCACCGGCCGCCACCTCGTGGACGCCATCATGCTCCACCACCACTGGAAGACGCTCGAAGCCGACAAGAAATACACGACGTTTATCGATTCGCTCGGCAAGACGCTCCAGAGCCAGCCCTACGACTACCGCCTGCTCGACCCGGAGGCGACGCCCGAGATGCAGGCGGGCTACACCCGGCTCGATCGGGCCGTGCTCGACTACTTCAAGAAGCGGCAGTTGCCCGGCCCCGGCGGCACTTCCGCCGGAGAGCTGCCGCGGGACATGATCGGCGGCTCGGGGGAATACCGCGAGTTCCGCACGGCCGACAACTCGCAGTACCACTACTACCAGCCGATCCGGGCCCGGAAGGACTGCCTCATCTGCCACGAGTATCGGGGGGCCACGACGATCGCGGTCGCGGCGGTTCCCGAGAGCGACGCGCCGCGGATGCCACTGGCCGAGAACGAACTGATGGCGGTCGTGAAGGTGATCATGCCGGACGGGGCCACACAGAAGGCGATCAACTGGAACCGGGCGATCCTGCTGGCGACGGCGATCGTCACGGTGTTCCTGGCGATGCTCGTCGCCTACGTGATCGTCCGGTACGTGATCATGAAGCCGCTCGAGCATCTCCGCGACGTGAGCGACGAGGTCCGCAAGGGCAACGTGCAGGCGAGGGCGGAGCTCCACACGGCCGACGAGTTCGAGGAGCTCGGCGTCGCCTTCAACCGCATGCTGCGGGGACTCGTCGACTCGCAGGAGGAACTGCGGCTGCTCAACCGGAGCCTCGACGGCAAGGTCGACGAGCTGGCGCAGGCCAACATGCACCTCTACGAGATGAACCGGCTCAAAAGCGACTTCCTCGCCACGATGAGCCACGAGCTGCGGACCCCCCTCAACAGCATCATCGGCTTCTCCGACGTGCTCGGCTCGATCCCCGCGCTCGACGAGCGGCAGCGGCGGTACGTGCAGAACATCCGCTCATCCGGCCGGATGCTGCTCGAGATGATCAACGACATCCTCGACCTTGCGAAGATCGAGGCTGGCAAGATGGAGGTCCGCCCGGCGGCCTTCCGTGTGGAATCGGTCGTGTCGGCGCAGTGCGACATGGCGAGGCCGCTGGCGGAGAAGAAGCAGATCGACGTCGACTACCGCATCGCACCGGAGGTGGGCGAGATCGTGCAGGACCAGGCGAAGGTGCAGCAGATCCTCGCGAACCTGCTCTCCAACGCGGTGAAGTTCACGCCCGACGGAGGGCGGATCGACGTCGAGGCCCGACTCGAGCCGACGGATGCCGACCATCCAGAGGCGGAGCTCGTGCTCGAGGTCGCCGACACGGGCGTCGGGATCGCCGAGGAGGAGCAGCAGGCGATCTTCGAGAAGTTTCGTCAGGGGCGGGTGCTCCAGGCGGGCGAAGACGCGATGACCCGCGAGTATTCCGGCACGGGCCTCGGCCTTTCGATCGTCCGCGAGCTCTGCCGGCTGCTCGGAGGCGACGTATCGGTGGAGAGCCGCTTGGGGCAGGGGAGCCGGTTCACCGTCCGGCTGCCGGCCTTCTATGGGACGGCCTCCGCAGGCCAGGCCCAGTCGGCCGAACCGCCGAAGCCGCTCGCCGCGGCCTCCTGATCCTCATCGCAACGCACAGGACCGCATGGAAGCTCCCAAGGCCTCGTCTTCGCAGACCGACTCGGAGGTGATCCTCTTCACCGACGGCGCCTGCAGCGGCAATCCCGGCCCTGGCGGCTGGGCCTACATCCTGCGTCATCCGCAGACCGGCAAGGAGACGACCGACTCGGGAGCCGAGGTCGACACGACCAACAACCGGATGGAGCTGATCGCGGCCGTCCGCGGACTCTCGCAGCTGAAGCGGCCCACCCGCGTCGAACTCGTCACCGACAGCGTCTACGTCGGCACGGGGCTCTCGGAGTGGCTGCCGAAGTGGAAGTCGCAGGGCTGGAAGCGGAAGGAGAAGGGCCGGCTCGTGCCGGTGAAGAACGAGGACCTCTGGCGGGAGCTCGACCGCCTTGCCGCGACCCACAAGGTCGTCTTCACGCAGGTCGCCGGCCATGCCGGCCACCCGGAAAACGAGGCCTGCGACCGGATGGCCGTCGAGGCCTACAAGCAGCTCAAGGCGAGGCTCGGCCTCCGCTGAAGGCCGCGGTGACCAACGGACCGATCGGCCGTCCGGGCTACACTCCGGGCATGGAGAAGCGGTCTCAAGGTCGATCCCCCGAACCGAGCCTTTACGCACAGCCCCTCGAGCAGCTGCCGGGCGTCGGCACAGTGCGGGCGGAGAGGCTGGCGTCCCTGGAAGTCACGACCGTTAAGGACGCCCTGCTGCACTTTCCGCGGTCCTACAAGGACTTCAGCGGCGAACATGCCTTCGCCGACCTCCGCGAGGGGGAGCATGCGTCGGTGACCGGCACCGTCGCCGACATCGCCAAGCGTACGACGTTTGGCGGCCGGCAGCTGCTCACGGTTCTCGTGGAAGGGGAGGGGGGCAGCCTCCGGGCGATCTGGTTCAACATGCCATTCATGGCGAGGCGGTTCTCCGCGGGGCAGCGGGTCGTCGTGGCAGGCACGCCGAAGCGGTCGGGGCTCGCCTGGGAGATGACGCACCCGGAGGTGCGATTCCTCGCGGCGGGCGAGGAGCCCCGCGCGGAGTATCTCCCGATCTACCCCCTCGCGGAATCCGTGCGGCAGTCGGACGTGCGGCTGGCGGTGCAGGCAGCGATCAAGCACGTTGGCGAGAGTCCTGAGGAGGCCTTTCCACCGAACTGGCTCGAGCGAAAGTCGCTCATGCCGATCGGCGAGTCGCTCCGCGAGGTCCATTTCCCGACGAGCCTCGAGAGGATGGCGCAGGCGAGGCGGCGGCTCATCTACCAGGAACTGCTTCTTCTGCAGCTCGGGCTACGCATGCACCGACGGGAGCAGCGGGAGCGTGGGGCGGCGCCGGTGATCGCGGTCGATGCGCGGCTCGACTCGCGGATCCGTGCCCGGTTTCCGTTCGAGTTCACGGCCTCGCAGCGGCAGGCGGTCGCCGAGATCACGGCCGACATCGCGATGGCCTGCCCGATGAACCGGCTGCTCCAGGGGGATGTCGGCAGCGGCAAGACGGCGGTCGCGATCTACGCGATGCTCGCGGCGGTGGCCGCCGGCCGCCAGGCCGCGATCATGGCGCCGACGGAACTCCTCGCCCGGCAGCACATGGCCTCGCTCGAGCGGCTGCTCGCGGGCTCGAAGATCGGCCTCGAACTGCTCGTCGGGGGCCAGTCGGCGGCGAAGCGGGAGAAGGCTCTTGCCAGGATCGCGGATGGGCAGTCGCAGATCGTCGTCGGCACCCAGGCGCTCGTCGTCGGCTCCGCCACTTTCAAGGCGCTCGGCCTCGTCGTCATCGACGAGCAGCACCGCTTCGGCGTGATCCAGCGATCGCAGCTGCAGCAGGGGAACGTCGATCCCCATGTGCTCGTCATGACCGCGACGCCGATCCCGCGGACGATCGCCCTTGCGATCCACGGCGACCTCGATCAGTCGGTCATGAAGACGGGCCCCGCGGGCCGCCAGCCCGTGCGGACCTACCGCGTTTCCCCGGGCGACGAGGAGCGGTGGTGGGAGCACTTCCGGAAGAAGCTCCGCGAGGGGCGGCAGGGCTACGTCGTCGTGCCGGCGGTCGATGAGTCGAGCCGGGGGCTCGCGAGCGTGTCGACCGCGCTGGAGTCGCTCGCCAACGGCCCGCTCGAAGCGTTTCGGCTCGGCCTCGTCCACGGGCGATTGAAGTCGAAGGAGAAGCAGGCGGTCATGGAGAGCTTCCGCGGCGGGAACCTCGACGTGCTCGTCTGCACGAGCGTGATCGAGGTGGGGATCGACGTGCCCAATGCCACGCTCATGACGATCCTCGACGCCGAGAGCTTCGGCCTGGCCCAGCTCCACCAGCTCCGCGGTCGCGTGGCCCGCGGCCCCGTGGCGGGCATCTGCGGCGCGTTCGCCTCCTCCGCGACCGAGCCCCACCCGCGGATCGACGCCTTCGCAGGCTCGAGCGACGGCTTCGTGCTCGCCGAGCTCGATCTCGCGCTCCGCGGCCCCGGCGAACTCGTCGGCACGCGGCAGAGCGGAAGGTGCAACCTCTACCTTGCCGACCTCCGAGAGCACCCGGAGTTCATCGAGGAGGCCCGTGAAGACGCGATCGCCCTCCTCGAACGCGACCCGATGCTCTCGTTGAGCTCACACCAGCGGCTGCAGAAGCTCGTGATCGACCGTTGGGGGGAAACAATCGGCCTCGGGAACGTCGGCTGACCGTCACCTCGTCAGGAAGGCGTGCCGCTCCGGCACCGGATCCGGATCCGCCCCCACCCTGGGCAATCGTCCCGCGGCTTCCTGCCACGCGGGGTCAGCGGACGGCGAGCTTTTCGGCCGATCGCCACCGATCACCATCCCGCTCGACGCGGTGGTAGAGCGTGTCGCGCTCCACCGGCTCCCGTCCGGCCTCGCGGATGAGCCGTCGGATTTCGTCCACCGAAAGCGTCTCGGGCGTCGTCGCGCCGGCGTCGTGGTAGATGAGCTCGTGGCGGACGGTACCGTCGAGGTCGTCCGCCCCGTAGGCGAGCGCCGCCTGGGCCGTGCCGATGCCGAGCATGATCCAGTAGGCCTTCATGTGGTCGAAGTTGTCGAGCACGAGCCGGGCGATCGCCATCGTCCGCAGGCTCATCGCGCTCGACGGCTTCGGGATATGGGAGAGCTTCGTGTTGTCGGGGTGGAAGGCGAGCGGGATGAACGTCTGGAATCCACCGGTCTCGTCCTGGAGTTCACGGAGCTTGATCAGGTGGTCGGTGCGGTGGAAGGCGTTCTCGATGTGGCCGTAGAGCATCGTCGCGTTGCTCCGCAGGCCGAGTTCGTGGGCGGCCCGGTGGATCGCGAACCACTCCTTCGTGTCGGCCTTGTGCTCGCAGATCTTGTCGCGGACCTCGGGGTGGAAGATCTCGGCCCCGCCGCCAGGCAGGCTGCCGAGCCCCGCCTGCTTCAACTCGACGAGAATGTCGCGGACCGGACGCTTCGTGAGGTAGCTGAACCAGTTGATCTCGACCGGCGTCCAGGCCTTGAGATGGAGCGACGGGTAGGTGTCGTGAAGGATGCGGATGATATTGAGGTACCAGTCGTAGGGCTTCTGGTGGTGCAGGCCACCGACGATGTGCATCTCGGTCGAGCCCGCCTCGACGGCCTCGCGGCCGCGGGCGAGGATCTGCTCGTCGCTCATGGCGTAGCCGCGGGCTTCCCGCAGATCGGCCCGAAAGGCGCAGAACGTGCAGCGATAGACGCAGACGTTCGTGGGATTCAAGTGCGTGTTGATGTTGTAGTACGCGACGTTGCCGTTCTTCCGCTCGCGGACGATGTTCGCCAGCTCGCCGAGTTCGTGGAGATCGATCGACTCGTCCCAGAGCATCTCCGCCTCGGCGGCGTCGAGCCTCGCGCCGGCCTCGACCTTCTCGCGGACGACGTCGAGCGAGGGGCGAGTGAACGAACTGCTTGCGGCACGGATCATGCGATGCACCGGGGTTTGGGGAGGGTTGGCCAGCGGGTCATGAGGAGAACCGCAGCCGGCCGTTTTTCGCAACCGGGCCCGGCGCCGGGGGCTTAATTTCGCGGCGTGGACGATCGTCGAGCCGCCCGCGACAGATCAGACCCAGAGGTCGGCCGCGATCGCTGCGAGGAGCACCATGCCGATCGCGGCGTTCGCGGTGAAGAAGGCCTCGTTGACGCGGGAAAGGTCGTCGGGCCTCACGATCGCATGCTCCCAGACGAGGACAGCCGCGATCGCGGCATACGCCGTCCAGTAGATGCCGCCGAGCCCGGGAACCGCCGCGGGCAGCATCGCGAGGAGGAGCATCGTGGCAGCGTGAAGCACCTTCGCGATGAGAAGCGCCCGCGGGACGCCCAGCCGCGCCGGGATGCTGTGGAGCCCGTGCCCCGCGTCGAACGCCGCATCCTGGCAGGCGTAGATGATGTCGAACCCGCTCACCCAGGTCGTGACGGCCAACCCGAGGATCGCCGCGGGCAGGATGTCGGCGGGGCTCTGCAGGAGCGTCTGCCCGCGAAGGGCGATCCAGGCCGCGACGGGCGCGAGGCCGAGCGCCGCCCCGAGCCAGACATGGGCGAGCATGGTGAACCGTTTCGCGTAGCTGTAGCCGAGGAGCCACGCGAGCACCGGCACGCTCAGCACCAGCGGCAGCCAGTTCGGCAGAAAAAGCGTCGTCGAGCAGATGAACGCGAGCGACGCGGCGACGACGAGGCCAAGCACCTCGCCCGTGCCGACGTCACCGCGGGGCAGGTGCCTCGACGCCGTCCGTGGATTGGCCGCGTCGATCGTGCGGTCCACGAGCCGGTTGAACGCCATCGCGGCCGTCCGTGCGGCCACCATGCAGGCGACGACGCCGATCGCAGGGCGGACCCACGACAGCGCCCCCCCGGCCGAGAATCCCACGTCGGCCCCGAAGCGGATGGCGATGAGCATCGCCATCAAGGCGAACGGCAACGCGAAGACCGTGTGGCTGAACCGGACGAGTTCGAGGTAGGTGCGGATCGTCGCGGCGGTCATGAGGAGCCGAGCCTCGTCGCGATCGTGAGCGTCGCGATGCCGAACGTGAGCGGCCGCATCTCGACGCGATCGAATCCGGCCGCCCGCACGAGCGAGGCGAGCGCGTCTCCCGACGGAAACTGCTCGACAGACTCGTTCAGGTAGCGGTAGGCGTCGGACCGGTTGCGGGCGAGAGTGTTGCCGAGCCGCGGGAGGACGTTGCGGAAATACCAGAGGTAGCCGCGGCGGACGAGCGGATTGCGGGGCAGCGAAAATTCCAGGATCGCGAGCCGACCGCCCGGCCTGCAGACCCTCGCCATCTCGGAGAGGCCCTTCGCCGTGTCGGCGATGTTGCGGAGTCCGAAGGCGACCGTCACGAGGTCGAACGACGCGTCGGGGAAGGGGAGGGCCATCGCGTCGGCCTCGACCCATTCGACCGGGAGGCCGCGGGCCCGCGACTTCTCGACGCCATGGTCGAGCATCGGCCGGCAGAAGTCGGCCCCCACCACGCGGACGGCCGGCCCGGCCTTCGTGGCATACGCCATGGCGAGATCGCCCGTGCCGGTACAGAGGTCGAGGATCGCTCCTGCGGCGGGGGGCGGTGCCCGGCTCACGGTGACGTGCCTCCACCAGACGTCGATGCCGCCGGAGAGCATCCGGTTGGCGAGGTCGTACCGCGGGGCGATCTCGGCGAACATGCCGCGGACTTTCTCGCCGCTTTTGTCGACCGGGCCTGCGGCCGGCTTCGCGCGACAGGCGCCGCCGCCTATCGTGTCATCCGCCGAGCGGACATCGTTCGTATCACCGACGCTCGTCATGAGGTTTCCCGAGGACGATTGCCGTGACAACCTGGCGGTGCCACGACTGCTTCCATGGTATGCCGCAGGGGACGACCGCGGGAGGGATCGCGGTCGTGATCGACGTCCTGCGGGCCTCGACGACGATCGCGACGGCCATCGCGGGCGGTGCCGCGGCGGTCGTGCCGACCGGCGACATCGACTCCGCGCGGCGTCTTGCGGCCGCGCTCCCCAAGCCCGTTCTCACCGGCGGTGAACGCGGTGGACTCCCGATCGACGGGTTCGACCTCGGCAATTCGCCTCTCGAATACTCGGCCGATCGCGTCCGCGGCAGGTCCGTCGTGATCACCACGACCAACGGAACGGCGGCGCTCGACGCCTGCCGCGACGCCGCAGTCGTGCTCATCGGCGCGATCGTGAACCGCGCGGCCGTCGGCAAGGCCGCCCGCGAAGCGGCCCTCCGGCTCGCGCAGCCGGTGCACCTCGTCTGCGCCGGCACCGACGGCACGGTCACGGAGGAGGATCTCCTCGGCGCGGGCGCCATCCTCGACGCTGCCGCGGCCGACGGCGACGACCTCGATCCCGCCGCAGCCCGCGCCCGTGATCTCTTTCGGAACGTGGCGGGAAGCCTCTCGGGCCGCGGCCTCGAGGAAGCGATCGCACGATCGTTCGCGGCGACCGCGGGTGGCCGCAACCTCATCGCGATCGGCATGGAGGCCGACCTCCCCGTCGCAGCCGCGATCGACTCGCTCGACGTCGTTCCTGTGCTCGACGCCAGTGGCAACCTCGTGGCGACTCCGCTACCGCGATGACGCCGCCGGTGCCGTTCGCCCCAGAAACAAGAGCCCGCACGCGGCGACAGCCAAGGCGGCGGTGACGGCGAACGATGTGGCGGGGCCGCCGGGCCCTGAGTCCCAGAGCCAGCCCGCGAGCAGTCCGGCGGGCAACGCCATGAGCCCCTGCACGAGCGCGTACCAGCCGAACGCGGCCCCATGTCGGCCGTCCGCCGCAAGCGCCGCCACGAGCGCCCGCTCGGCCGGCTCGGCGATGCCATACGCGATGCCGACACAGACAAACAGTGCAATCGCCGCGGGCAGACCGCCGGTCAGGGCGAGGCCGCCGTACGCCGCGGCAAACAGGAGCCAGCCGAGGGCGAGCATGGCTCGCGGGGCGACGCGATCCGCGATCCTGCCCGCCCGCGCCGCGGCCCCGCTCTTCGCCAGGCTCATGCCGAACCAGACGAGCGGCACGAGCGGCTGCGGCACGCCCACCTCCGCGGCCCGCAGGAGGAGGAACTGCTCGCTCGCCGCCCCGAGCGCCCAGACGCCGACGCAGCCAAGCAGCCATGCCTGCGGCCTCGACAGCCCGGCCGCAATCGCGTCGCGCGGCGCCGCGGAAACGTGCCGCGGAGCATCCCTGACGGCGGCCCAGATCACGGCGAGCGTCGCCAGCCCGGGCAGGATCGCAAGCAGGAACAGCCGCCGCTCCTGCCCCGGAAAGACGAGCAGGAAGAGCATCGCGGCAAGCGGCCCGACGGCCGCGCCGGCATGATCGAGCGCGCGGATGTGTCCGAACGCCGACCCTCGCGCGGCCGGAGCGACGAGGTCGGCCACGAGCGCGTCGCGGGGCGCGGCCCGCACCCCCTTGCCGAAGCGATCGGCCGCCCGCACGAGCAGCACGTGAACGGGCGACGCCGCGAAGGCCATGAGCGGCCTCACGACCGCTGAAAGCCCGTAGCCTGCGAGCACGAGAGGCCGCCGGCCGATCACGTCGGAGATCGCGCCGCTGGGCAGCCGCACGACCGCCGCGACGGCATTGGCGATGCCGTCGATGAGACCGATCTCGACCCCCGTGCCGCCCAGCCCCTTCACGAACCCGGGGAGCAGCGGGTAGATCGCCTCGCTCGAGAAGTCGGTGAGAAAGCTCGTCCATCCGAGCGCCCGAACGGTGGCGGGCAGGGAAGGGGGAGCCTGCACGCCGTCGGTCGGGCTTCGCCCCGACTCTTCAGGTCCGACGCCGAATGTCTCCGAGCGTTTCACGGAATGAATCATAAAGCAGAGTCCACGGGCTCGCGCATCATCCCGTGGACGCCCGGCCGACGGGGAAACTACACTTCCCGGCTCGCCGCAGCGCCCCTATTCCCCCGTCGAACTCCAACGCCCCATGGACAAGCCCTCCGATCAATCCCGCATGGACCGCATCGTGTCGCTCGCGAAGCGACGCGGGTTCATCTTCCAGTCGAGCGAGATCTACGGTGGATTGAACGGCTTCTGGGACTACGGGCCGCTGGGCGTCGCGCTCAAGCGGAACCTCAAGGAATGCTGGTGGCACGACATGGTCGCCGGCCACGACGAGCTCGCGACGCCGCCCGGGGCGATCGAGCCCTACGAGATGGCCGGCCTCGACTGCACGATCATCATGCACCCGCAGACCTGGAAGTGCTCGGGCCACTTCGATCTCTTCCACGACTGGATGATCGACTGCCGCGAATCGAAGAAACGCTACCGCTACGACCACCTGAGCGGCCGGTTCGCCGGCCACCGCGACAAGCAGGTGTTCGTCGTGACCGACGCGTCGGGCGACGAGGCCCAGCCGGCCCTCGTGGCCAAGGCGCAGAAGTTCTTCGGCCTACGGGCGAAGCAGGTCGACGAGATCGAGTGGACCAGCGGCCTGACGAGCCTCTCGGCGGCCGTGGCCTCGGGCTCGACCACGCTCGCAGCCACGCTCGGCCCCGATGCCACGGCCCCGGGCACGCTCACCGACCCCCGCGAGTTCAACCTCATGTTCGAGACGCGGATCGGGGCGCTCGCGGGCGACGACGATGACCGAGCCTTCCTGCGGCCCGAGACCGCACAGGGCATCTTCCTGAACTTCAAGAACGTGCTCGACACGTCGCGGGTCCGCGTGCCCTTTGGCATCGCCCAGATCGGCAAGAGCTTCCGCAACGAGATCACCCCACGGAACTTCACCTTCCGATCCCGCGAGTTCGAGCAGATGGAGATCGAGTTCTTCTGCAAGCCCGCCGACTCGGCCGCGTGGTACCGCTACTGGCGCGACCGCCGCTGGAAGTGGTACCTCGACCTCGGGCTCACGGAAGGCAAACTGCAGTTGCGGGAGCACGATCAAGACGAGCTGTCGCACTATTCCGTCGGCACCGCCGACATCGAGTACGCCTTTCCATTCCTCGCGCCCGGCGAGTTCGGCGAACTCGAGGGGATCGCCCACCGCGGCGACTTCGACCTCCGCAGCCACATGGAGGGAAAGCTCGTCCGCAAGGACGGCGAACTCGTGCTCGAGACCGGCCCCGACGGCAAGCCACGGCACAAGGGGAGCGGCAAGGACCTCTCCTACTTCGACGACGTCACCCGCGAGCGGTACGTGCCGCACGTCATCGAGCCCTCCGCAGGGGCCGACCGGGCGGTGCTCGCCTTCCTCTGCGACGCCTACCACGAGGACGAGGTGCCCGACGAGGACGGCAAGCCGCGGAGCCGCACGGTGCTCAAGCTCCATCCCCGGCTCGCTCCCCTGAAGGCCGCGATCCTGCCACTCGTGAAGAAGGACGGCATGCCGGAAGTCGCGATCGACCTCTACCGGAAGCTCAAGCGGCACATGCCATGCATGTACGACGAGAAGGGTTCGGTCGGCCGCCGCTATGCACGGCAGGACGAGGCGGGCACCCCCTGGTGCCTCACGATCGACGGCCAGACGCTCGCCGACAACACCGTCACGCTCCGCGACCGCGACTCGCTCGTGCAAACCCGCGTGCCGATCGCGGAAGTGCCCGACATGCTTCGCGAACGGCTGCGGCAGTGACCGGCCCGGGAAGCTCCCGCGACCTCAAATCCCGCGACCTAAAACCCAGCGAGCCAATGCGCCCTGCGATCGCCACCGTCTGCTCGCTGAACTCCCCCCTGACGGCGATCCTCGAGGACTACGCCGCCGGCCACTGCGAGGCGGTGGACCTCTGGCTCGGCCACGCGGAAAGCTTTCTCGAGACATCCTCGCCGGACGGCCTGCGGGAGCTCTTCGCTCGGCACGGGATCGCGCCAATGGCGGCAAGCTTCCAGGGGGGCCTGCTCACGAGCCAGGGCGATGCCCGACGGGAACACTGGCAGCTCTTCGAGCGGCGGCTCCCGCTGCTGGCCGCCGTTGGCATCCCCGTGCTCGTTCTTGCCGGCGACGCCCACGGCCCGCTCGGTCCGCAGGACCTCTCGCGGCTGTCGATGAGCCTGTCGGAGGCGGCGAAGCGGGCGAGCGACCACGGCATCAAGCTCGCGCTCGAGTTCGACGCCCGCGCGGCCTTCCCGAACAACCTCCAGAGCGCCGTCGCGCTCGTCGAGGACGTCGGCCACCCGTCGCTCGGCCTCTGCCTCGACTGGTTCCACTACACCGTGGGACCGAGCAAGCCGCTCGATCTGTGGCTGTTGTCGGCGGCGAACCTCTTCCACGTGCAACTCTCCGACCTTGCCGATACGCCCCGAGAGATGGCGACCGACGCCGACCGGATCCTTCCCGGCGAGGGCTCGTCACCTCCCGACGACCTCGTCCGCCGGCTCACGGAGATCGGCTACGAGGGGGCCGTCGCCGTCGAACTCATGAACCCGCAGCTGTGGCGGGTGCCCCCCCGCCAGTTCGGCGAAATCGCGACGACCGCACTCCGGCGGCTGCTGGGCCAGGCGGCTGGTTGACCATCCGGCGAGGTCGCCTCGGTCCGGATTGCTTGAATGCGTGAAGGACGCCGCATTGCCGCCGGGAGAGCAGACGCATCGTCGCTACGGTGAGGATACACCTGATGCTCCTCAATTTCTCCACCCCCTCGACCACGCTCCCCCCAAGGCGTTCAGCAT
>JBIIOJ010000073.1:0-12494 GCA_044337015.1 Pirellulales bacterium | reverse complement strand
GGCGGCCTCAACAACGGCTTCTTCGAATCGCCGGGGAGCGACCATCCGGGAGGCGCCGGCTTCGCCATGGCCGATGGGTCGGTGCACTTCGTGAGCGAGTTCGTCGACGCGAAGGACAATGCCGCCGTCTTTCCTCTCCTGGGAGCGATGCGGGACGGCCAGCCTGTTTCGTTGGCCAACGCCGACTAGCCCGCCTCACACAACGCTCACACTCCGCCGGGATTTTCATCCCAACCTCACGAATCCCTGCTATGCTCTGCCCCGTTGAAGGAGGCATCGCCCGATGCCGATGACACGAAAGTGTTCCCTTCGACCCCCGCCTGAATAAGCCCGCCTGCCCACAAACCATCGACCTCCCCGGTCGATCGCGGTCGCCAGACCGCTGCGGCAACGGTGCAACAACCACGGAGATGTTCGGCCGAAGAGCCCGTGAGGGCCCGAGGATCGTTCTCTAGCCATGCGTTCCACCAAAACCCTCTCGCTCCATCGCCGCGGCTTCAGCCTCATCGAACTGCTCGTCGTCGTCGCGATCGTCGGCCTGCTCGTCGCCCTGCTGCTGCCGGCCGTGCAGGCCGCACGGGAATCCGCCCGCAGGATTTCCTGCCAGAGCAACCTCAAGCAGATCGCGACGGCGATCCTCGCCTACGAACAGAGCAATGGAAGACTGCCGATGGCCGCCGTCGCGAAGAAGCCGCCCGAGGCCCCCTGCACCGACTGCTTCAACCCCTGGAGCGAGGCGAGGGGAAGCGTCACCGGCGCCAGCGAACAGGGCACGAGCTGGCTGCTCGAGATCATGCCGCACCTCGAAGAGACGGGGATCGCAAATACCTGGAATCGCCAGACGAACGTGGCAGGCAACGCGGCGATCGCGCAGGCCGACGTAAGGGTGTTGTACTGCCCGAGCCGCCGCAGCGGCATCCGGAGGGCCGACGACGACCATCTCAACCTGCTCGACGAGAGCTGGAGTGGAGGAGGAACCGACTACGGCGGATGCCACGGCCGCTTCGAAGGGTTCGAGACCACGGTCGCGACCGGCCGGCCGTTCCTGCCGCAGGCCGACGCGACCGGCAACACGCAGCGGCGGGAGGGCGTCTTCAAGCCCAACGTCGCCTTCACGATGGCCGCGATCCGCGACGGACAGTCCAACACGATCATGCTCGGCGAAATCCAACGGCTGCGACCGGTTCCCGGCGGCACGTCGCTCATCGACACGGCCCACCGCCAGAGCCAGGACGGCTGGGCCGTCGGCGGGGCAGCGACACTGTTCGTGACGTCCACGAGCCCCGCCGACAACCCGGGCGGCCTCAACAACCGCTTCTTCCAGTCGCCCGGCAGCGAGCACGTCGGCGGAGCGTTCTTCGCGATGGCCGACGGCTCGGTCCATTGGATCGACGAGTTCATCGACGCCGCCAGCAACGACTCCGTCTTCCCGCTGCTCGGCTCGATGCGGGACGGCGAGATCACGACCTTCGCGGGCATACCCTGAGGAAGCGTTTCCATGAAGACCATGCCGACCAGCCAGCGTTCCGCTTACCGATGTGCGATCCGACGCTCCCGCGCCGGGCTCGCGCCGCTCGTCGCGATCGCCCTCGCGACGCTGATCGGGTGCTCCCGCTCCAAGCAGCCGCCCCTCGGAACGGTCGACGGGTTCGTGACGCTCGACGGGAAGCCCCTCGCGGCGGCGGCGGTGCTCTTCACGCCCGATGGCCGGGGCCGCACGTCGATCGGCATCACCGACGCCGACGGACGCTATGCGCTCACCTACCTGCGGGACATCAAGGGAGCCGATATCGGCCACCACACCGTCAGGATCACGACCGCCACCGACGACAACGGCGGCAAGGAACGGCTCCCGAAGCGGTACCACGCAAAGTCGCAACTGACGGCAGCCGTCGAACCGGGATCGAACCAGTACGACTTCACGCTGACTTCGAAGCCCTGACGCAGCTCGGCAAGGAACGCAGCAAGCTTGACTGTGAGGGGCTGCCCGTGTGCCCGAGACGGCGTATGCAGACAAGCGCAGCAAGGATTGCGGAGCGAAGGCTGCATCCGAGCGAGCGGAGGGCAGGATGCCCGCAGCGAGCGTCCGGCGAGCGGCACACGGGCAGTCCCGAACCCCCGGCGAGCGTCCGGCGAGCGGCATACGGGCAGCCCCGAACCCAGCATCACCGCATGGCCGCGTGCTCCTCGAGGATGCGTGAGAGCTCGGCGACGGCGATCGGGTGATGGTGAACCTTCGTGTGCGTGGCCGGCACAAAGATCTCGCTCGCCACGCCCCGCTCCCGCGCGCTCGACACCGGCACGATGCAGTCTCCCGGACCGGTCGTGAGCGAGTCGTGGACGTCGCCGATGATGGAATGGGTGGTGACGCCGCAGGACGGCGTGATGGCCCGCAGCACCGCGAGCAAGGGGGACGACGGCTCGAGCACGTCGATGGTTGTCGGAACGGCTCGCGCGAATTCCGGCGTCGCCACCCCCGGATTGGCCTCGATGATCTCCCGGTGGATCGCCTGGGCTTCCGGCGGCCGCCGCACGAGCAGCGACGCGGCCTGGCCGGCCGCCCGCGATGCCAGCGACGCCCCACCGTGGGGCGTCGCGATGTAGACGACCCGCCGCACGCTCGGCAGCGGCTCGAAATAGAACTGCTCGATGAAATCCCGCCGCAGTTCGTCGGGCAGGCGGACCGTCTCGATCGGCCGCGTGGCGACGGCGTTCCAGAGCCCGTCGCCCGGCCGGACCACCTGGAGCTTCGCGTGGAGCCCGCCCATGCTGTGCCCAACGAGTACCATCCGGTCGAGCGCGGGATCGCGGCGATGGGGATCGAGCTTCTCGCGGGCCTCGCGCAACTGCCTCCGCATCACGAGCGAGACCCGGAGGAACGACGAGCCGGTGGGGTAATTGAGCACCCACGGCTGGTAACAGCGGTGGAACGACGGCTGTGTCCGCAGCTCGTTGAGCATGTCGAACCAGGTGCCCTCGTCGCTCGCAAGGCCGTGGATGAAGACGACCGGTATCTTCCCCGGCTGGTAGGGCTCGAGGAGTCGAAGGGTCGGGCGACTGCTCCCGCCGGCCACCGCAACCGACGTCGACTGCAGGAAGCCGGCCACGCCCTGCGGCGGCATGGCCTCGAGCATGTCGAGCAGGGGCGCCGTGAAATCCGCCGCGAGCCCCTGCCAGCCGCTGCCGACCTGAAGCCCGCCGGCCTCGACGGGATTGACGAGGTCGAGGATGGCCGGCGCCGGATCGCGGGCAACGGGTCCGGGCACGGCCTCGATCGCCCGGGGTTTCGCGGGCGGACGCGGGAACCGCAGCACCGCCGTGGCGGCGATCGACTGGCGGGACGGCATGAACGACTCGACATCGCTGCCACAGGGCCGGCGGATCCGCACGCTCACAGGCACGCCGAAGCCGGATCGAAGGTGGCAGCGGCCGATACGCTTGTCGGCAGGCGGCGGCTCGGCGACGACCGCTTCGATCGCCGACGCATCGACCGGAAGGCCGCGGCAGACGATCGGCACGACGAACCGCTTCTGCGGCGGCCCGACCATGATGCCGATGTCGGAATCGTGGCGGCCGAGGACGAGCGTCGAGGTGAGAAAGCCGTCGAGGTTCGCGGCATATTCGATCGCGGCCTGACCGAATACGTCGGGAGCCTCGGGACAGCTGTAGATGGCGTCCCATGCCGCCTCGCAGGCCACGAAGTAGGCCTCGGGCGTCCGGCAGTCGCAGTCCTTCGCAAGCTCGCAGGCGGCCTTGCCCCACTCGCGTGAGCGGCGGAGATACCCCGCGGCCACGTCGCGGGCCGAGGGCCCCGGCGGCTCGTCACACCGCGCCTCGTCACAGCGGGCATGATGCCAAACCGTCAACGAGGGCAGGGTGAATGCGAGGATCGCCAGCGTCGCGAGCCTCATCGCGAGACGCTTCGCGGAACTCATCGTGCAACGCACGGCCCCCTCCCACTGGCCCCGAAAACACCATCCCCGGAGAGTCACTTCGGCGGAAGGCCCGCTTCAACGCCACGCATCCGCCAGCGCTGCGGCAAGGTCGCCCCGCAAGGTCCCCCCGGATTCCGCAGCCTGCATGAACCACGAAAGAACGAACAGGCTGAGAAGTCTGCATGACGCCGCATTGCCGCCGGGGGAGCGGACGCATCGTCGCTACGGCGAGGATACGCCTGATGCTCCTCAACGTTCCCTACCCCCTCGACCACGCTCCCCCCGGAGCGTTCAGCATCAGAGTGCCTGTGTCAATCAATAAGCACCACGTTTGACCGTGAGGGGCTGCCCGTGTGCCCGAGACGGCGTAGGTGGCCAGCGAAGCCCGGAGGGCGAGAGCGCAGACACCTCCGAGCGAGCGAAGCACAGGATGTGCGAAGCAAGCGTCCGGCGAGTGGCATACGGGCAGCTCCGAACCAGCAGAGTTGACCGTGATGCTGCCCGTGTGCCCGAGACGGCGTAGCGAAAAGGACCGCGAGGCGGAGGGGTCGGTGTGAGGATCGCGAGCGTGTCAGCGAGCGAACTCATACCGCCCCTCAGCCGGACCACCGAACACGCGGCGACCGCATTCCGCAGGTTGGACAACCTGCGGCTACACCGGAAATGAAGTCCGGCGATAGGGGGCCGAGTCGGACCTACATCCGCGACGAACCGGCGTGCTCTTCGGCGACGAGTTCGAGATCCTGGCTGAGGTACTTCACCGTCGCATCCGGCCCGAGGTTGAAGTAGACGCGGCCTTCGGTCCGCCAGCGTCCCGCGTCGTAGAGGAATTCCGCGGTGGCAGCCCGCACGTCCGAGACCGCCTCGACCTCCTCCATGCCGCCCCCCTCGACCGCCTCGAAGCTCACCTCGATGGCCACGAGCGCCTTGAGGCCACGGGTCCGCCGGTCTCGGGCGTAGATGACGTCGTCGTCGAACTCCACGTCGGTCCAACGCAGCCCCCGAGGCCGGCCGCTGATCGCGGCTCGCTCGATGAACTTCGCTTCGAGCTGCTCCCGCTGGCGGTGAAAATCACGCTGCGCCCTGGCAAGTCGGTCGGCCTGCCGCTTCAGTCGCAAGGGACGAAGCGCCACCGCGATCGCGACGCCGGCGACGGCCGCGACGGCCAGCGTGAGAACGACGTGGAGCAATCCTCCCATCGAGACGGCATTCATGGCGGTCGATCCGGCCTTGCGGGCTTCCCAGGGAAAAGGCGGGCAGTGGCCGCCGGCCGGGGAATCGATCAAAGTGTACGCCGAATCCAGGAACGGTCCAAGTTCCACGCCTGCATTCCCCGTTTCTCCGCGACAAGTCTCGTGAGGTCCGCAGATGCCGAAATCGACCACGCCCCGCCGGACACCCCGTCGGCCGAAGCCCACCGTGGGACCCTTCGGCGCCCACCAGTCGATCGCCGGCGGATTCGCAAAGGCGGTCGAGCGGGCGGTCGAGACCGGCTGCGAATGCCTTCAGATCTTCACGAGAAACATCAACCAGTGGAACACGACGCCGATCCGACCAGAGGACGCCGCGGCCTTCCGCGCGGCGGTCGCAGAGGCGGGGCTCGCGGCCGTCGTGGCCCACGATTCCTATCTCATCAATCCGGCGGCCGCGGACGTCGATCTTCGCGAAAAGTCGATCGCCGGACTGGCCGAGGAGCTCGCGCGGGCCGAGCAGCTCGGGATCGCGTGGGTCGTGGCCCATCCGGGCGCCGCGTGCGGGGCCGACGTCGACGAGGCCGTGGCGAGGGCCGCCGACGGCATCGCGGAAGCGCTCCGCCGAACGCGACGCATGCGGGCGGGCGTGCTCATCGAAACCACCGCGGGCCAGGGATCCTGCCTCGGGGCCTCGTTCGAGGAGATCGCCGCGATGCTTCGCCGCATCGATCGCGTGAAATCGTTTTCGAAACGCGTCGGGGTCTGCCTCGACACCTGCCACGTCTTCGCCGCCGGCTATCCGCTCCATCCGCGAGGGAAGCTTGACGAAACGCTCGACGCTTTCGACCGCACGATCGGCCTCCGCCGGCTCGTCGTGATCCATGCCAACGACTCGAAGAAGCCGCTCGGTTCGCGGGTCGACCGCCACGAGGCGATCGGCGAGGGCTGCATCGGATCGGCGGCGTTCAAGGAACTCGTGAACCACCCGCGGCTCGCCGGCATCCCGATGATTCTCGAGACGCCCAAGGAAGGGCCCGACGGCAAGGCGGGGCCCGAACGCGACCTGGCCAACCTCGCCCGGCTCCGAAGGTTCCGCCGCGCAGTGAAATCTCGAGGCGAGCCGGCTACCCGGGCTCCGTCGGGATCTCGCGGCCGTGCGGGTCGCTCGACGCGGCTCCAACCTCCTCCTCGATCCGCTTCCGCGCGTCGGCGCCGAGGTAATGCTCGACCCATTCCGCGGGCGGGTGGAGATGATCCAACGGCAGTTCGACGTTGCGGCCGAGCCACGCCTCCCAGAGTCGGTGTGATCGCACGATCGTTTCGGCCTCGCCACGGCCGGCGTCGGTGAGGACCGGGCGATCGCGCGGACCATCGATCTTTCCCCGCAGCCGCAGCCACGATGCGGCGAACGAGGCAAGGAGACCGTTCGGCACGGTCGGGACGGCGCCGCCCGCCTCCTCCCGCCGCCAGGCCTGCGCCAGCACGTCCTCGCAGGCGACACGCCAGGCGAGCCAGGCCTTGCCCACGAGCCGCGGGATGATGCCCCCCCCGGGCGCCGCGAGCACGGCCGCGAGATAGCCGAGCCCGAGCACGACCGCGATCATTCCGGCGGCGCTCGTATTCCATCGCCACGCGGCGAGATAGCCCGCGACGGCCGACGCCACGGCGATGACGACCGCCGCCGCCATCACGCGGCCGAGCGAACGGAAAAGCAGTTCCGCGGTCGCGGCCGGCACGACGAGCATCGCCACAACGAGCACCGCGCCGACCGCCTCGAAGCTCGCCACGGTCGCCACGGCCGTCATCGCAAGAAGCCCCATGGTCGCGAAGCCCACCGGCGCGCCGACGACCCGTGCCGCGTCGGTGTCGAAGGCCGCGAAAACCTGCGCGGGCCAGGTCGCCGCCAGGAACGACACGACGACCGCGAGCGCGACGAGTCCGTTGATGAGCGGCCTCGGAACCATGATGCCGAGGATCGACACGGTGTCGGCCGCCGCAAGCTCGAGGATGCCGTGGAGCACGCAGCCCGGGTCGAGATCGACCCGCGAGGCGTAGAGCGAGATGAGCACCACGCCCGCTGCGAAGAACGTCGTGAAGACGACACCGGCGGCGGCATCCTCCGACAGCCTCGCCCGCCGCCGCACCGCGTCGGCGGCCCACACCGTCAGGATCGCCGCCGCGACGGCACCGAACGTCGAGAGCATGCCACCGGGCCTCCCTCCGGCGAGCACGGCCACGACGATGCCGGGCAGGACGCCATGACCGATCGCGTCGCCGAGCAGGCTCATCCGCCGCACGACGAGCATCGTGCCCACGACGGCACACACCGCCGAGACGACCGCCGCGACGACCATCGGCCAGACCATCATGGCTCGCTCACTCCGGGCGACCGCCACGACGTCCGCAGGAGCCTCGCGCCGAGCGACGCCAGAAACGCCACCGACGATGCGAGCACGACGGCGGGACCGGTGGCGAGCTTCGGCACGAGTGCGCTTGCGACGACGCCTGCGAGCGCCGACACGAGCCCGACGAGCCCGGCGATCGCGAGCATCGTCGGCACGCGGTCGGTCCACTGCCTGGCAGCCGCGGGCGGGATCACGACCATCGCCGTCACGAGCACCGCGCCGGCGGTCGGGAGCGCGGCGACGACCATCGAGGCCGTGAGTGCCACGAGCGCCGCGTCGATCCAGCCGACCGGCCAGCCGGCGGCCGCCGCGAACTCGGGATCGAAGGCGACGAGTGTCGCCTCCTTGAGGCCTGCCAGGACCAACGCCACGACGACCGCCGAGATCGCCGCGACGAGCAGGCTGTCGTGGAGCGTGAGCGAGGCCGTCGAACCGAGCAGAAACGCCTCGAGCCCCGCGCTGCCTGCGACGCCCCGGGCGACGAGACCCGAGATCGCGGCGATCCCCGCACCGTACGAGACCCCGAGCACGATCGCCGTGGCGGCGTCGTCGCGGGTCCGCGAATGACGGCGGATGAGCGAGAGCGCCCCGAGGCTCGCGATCGCCGACAAGGCGGCCCCCGCGAGCAACACCCACAGTTCCCGCCGGCCGGTCAGCGCGAACGCCGCCGCGATGCCGGGCAGCGTGGCGTGGGCCGCGGCGTCACCGACGAGGGCCCGTCGCCGAAGCACGCCGAAGCAGCCGACGACGGCCGCGGCAACGCCCACCGCCGCGACGCCGCCGGCCACGACGAGCGTGTTGTGCGACAGCAGGCTCTCGAGCCGCTCCTGGGCCGTCATCGCGTCCGCCGTCCCGTCTGCATCGCCCGACCGATCTCGTCGAGCAACTCGAGGTGGCCGGAGTAGGTCCGCGCGAGGTTCTCACGGGAGAGCACCTCGGCGGTCGGACCGGCGGCGACGAGTCTCATGTCCACGAGCGCCACGCGGTCGAACCAGTCCGCCGCCGTCCGCAGGTCGTGGTGGACGATCACGACGAGGCTGCCCCGATCCCGCAGACCGGAGAGCACCTGCAGGATCCGCTCCTGCGACTTCGCGTCGACGCCGGCCATCGGCTCGTCGAGAAAGTAGACGTCGGCCTCCTGGGCCAGGGCCCTGGCGAGAAAAACCCGCTGCTGCTGCCCGCCGGAAAGGCCGCCGATCTGCCGGTTCGCGACGTCCGCCAGGCCGACGCGGTCGAGGCATTCCATGGCCGTGTCGCGTTCCCGCCTGCCGGGACGCTGGAACCAAGAGAGCCGGTGGTACGTGCCCATGAGCACGACGTCGATCGCGCTCACCGGGAAATCCCAGTCGACGCTCTCCCGCTGCGGAACGTAGCCGATGCGGCCGCGGACTTCCTCGAGCGGCTTGCCGAAGAACCGCACCGATCCGCCGGAGAGCGGCACGAGCCCGAGGGCCGCCTTCACGAGCGTGCTCTTGCCGGCCCCGTTGGGCCCGATGATTCCGTAGAGACACGGGGCGTCGATCGAAAGATCGACGTTCCAGAGGACCGGCTTCCGACCGTAGGCGACGGTCACGTCATGCAGTTCGACGATCGCCGGCATGGCACTACCGGCCGTCATGGCGACACCAACCCGTCGGCGATCGTGCGGACGTTGTGCTCGAGCATGCCGACGAGCGTGTCGGCTCCGCTGCCCGGCTCGCCGAGCGCGTCTGAGTAGAGCCGTCCGCCCACGCGGACCTTGCCCCCCCTCGCCCGCACTCCCTCGCAGATCGCTTCGACGTTGCGGTCGGAGACGCTCGTCTCGACGAACACGGTCGGGATGCCACGCTCGACGATGAGGGCGACGAGCCGGTTGACATCGGCGAGCCCGGCCTCGCTCTCCGTGCTCACCCCCTGCACGCCGACGACCTCGACCCCGTAGGCCCGGCCGAAGTAGCCGAAGGCGTCGTGGGCGGTCACGAGCACCCGTCGGACGGGATCGATGGCGGCAAGCCGCTCCCGGAGCCCCGCATCGACCTCCTCGAGCCGTGCGGCATAGGCCTCCGCGCGGGCGGCGAAGTCGGCGGCATGGTCCGGATCGATCTTGCCGAGGGCAACGGCGACCGGCTTCGCGGCGTGCCGCCAGAGCATCGGGTCGAACCAGACGTGCGGGTCCACCGCCTGCTCGGCGACGGGAATGAGACTGTCGGCGGGCACCGCTTCGCCGGCGAAGACGACCGGCTTCCGTTCCGCGAGCCGCTCGAGGAGCTCGGCGAGCTTTCCCTCGAGGTGGAGGCCGCAGGCCACGATGAGCCCGGCCGCCTCGAGCCGCCCGGCGTCGCGGGGCGTGGCCCGGTAGGAATGCGGATCGACCCCCGGCCCCATGAGACAGTCGACCTCGACGTGGGGACCGGCCACCTCGCGAACGAGATCGGCCACCACCGTCGTTGTGGCGAGCACCCTGCGAACGCCGGAAAGACCCGTGCGAACGCCGGAACGATCAGTCGTGGCCGGCCCGCAGCCGGCAAAAACGACCGCCCCCGCGACGCCGCAGAGGAGGAAAATGCGTCCGCAACGGATTCGAACGGGTTTTTGGAGCATCAAAAGCACTTTTTTGAGATTTCAAAAATAATACCAGGACGGCCACCCGGGAGCGACTCCGGCCGGCGCGTTGACCAAATTGGAGCGCATGCTTACGGTGGCGGCAGGTCGTTCGCGGGATCGAGCGTGTCGCCTCACGAGCATCGGAGATCCGCGTGGAATCGAGCTATTTCAAACGGTTTCGGATGGAAACCGACCTCTCGGTGCGGCGGGCGGCCGCCCTGCCCCCGGGCTACCGGTTTGTGGCCTGGAACGACGCGCTCATCGACGTCCATGCCCGCACCAAGTTCCGGGCCTTTCGCGACGAAATCGACGCGGTCGTCTTCCCCTGCCTTGGCGATCTCGAGGGCTGTCGCCGCCTGATGCGGGAAATTCGCGGCAAATCCGGGTTTCTGCCCGGCGCCTCGTGGCTCATCGCCTGGGGCAGAAGCCCCGAGGAGCTCACCTGGTGCGGCACGATCCAGGCCGTCTGCGAGCGGCCGCTGGTGGGCATGATCCAGAACGTGGGGGTCGTGCCCGGGCACCGCGGCCGCGGCCTGGGGGCGGCGCTCGTGCAGCAGGCGATGCTCGGATTCAGGGAATACGGTCTCCGTCGTGCGTCGTTGGAGGTGACCGTGCAGAACGGCCGGGCAGTCGACCTCTACCACAGGCTCGGCTTCCGCAGGGCCCGAACGGTCTACAAGCTCGTCGATCTTCCCACTCCGGCGATCGGGGTCGCGGCGAGGTAGGCAGACTTTCGGGCATACCCTGGGTTTCAGGTATAACTGGGGCGTGAAGCAGACTCTTCATGCCGCCACGCTCGCCAACGGAATCGTCCTGCTCGGCGAGGATCTCCCCGGCGTCGAGAGCGTGGCGATCGCGTTTCACACGCCCGCAGGCGCGATCCACGATGGGCAGATTTTCGGCGGCGGACAGCCTGTCCGATGCGGGTTGGCCACGCTCTCCGGCGAGATGATGCTCCGCGGGGCCGGCGACCGCAGCGGACGACGGATCGTCGAGGACCTGGAGAATGCCGGCGTGCAGTGGGCCCAGGCGGTCTCCACGAGCCACTCGAGCTTCTCCGGCGCGATGGTGGCCCGCCAGCTGCCGACGGCGTTGCCGATATACGCCGACATCCTGCGCCGTCCTCTCCTGCCCGAGGACCAGCTCGAAAGCGCCCGACAGATGGTGCTGCAGAATCTCGCGGGCACGGAGGACGACCCCGCCCATCGCGCCATCTCCGCCCTGAAGCAGATGCACTATCCGAGCCCGTGGGGCCGCCCCGCCGAAGGGCTCTCGGCCGACGTCTCGCAGATCACGCTCGAGGAGATCCGCCGCTTCGTCGCCACGCTCGTGAAGCCGCAGGCCACGATCATCGCGGCCGCCGGCCGGCTCGACTGGGATGATTTGGTCGCGCGGATCGAGCGGCTCTTCGGCGACTGGCAGCCGGGGCCGCTGCCCGCCACAGCCACTGGGGCGCGTGGCCCCCGCTTCCAGCATGTCCCGCACGACTCCCAGCAGACCCACATCGCGCTTGCCTGGTCGGTGCCGGCCTACCGCTTCGACGCCTCCTACGAGGCGACCGCGGCGCTCTCGGTGCTCGGCGGGGGTTCGAGCTCGCGGCTCTTCATGGAGGTCCGCGAGCGGCGCGGCCTCTGCTACAGCGTCTCGGCCGGCTACCAGACACAGCGGGACTTCGCGGCGGCGGTCTGCTACTCAGGGACGACCGCCGAGCGGGCCCAGGAAACCCTCGACGTCATGCTCGCGGAGATCCGACGGCTGCCCGGATCGATCACGGAGGAGGAACTGCTGCGGGTGAAGGCACGGGCCAAGAGCGGTCTCGTGATGCAGCAGGAGTCGAGCGCAGCAAGGGCCGGCGGCATCGGCCGGCAGTGGTACCACCTCGGCCGCGTTCGCACGCTCGCCGAGGAGCTCGAGCGGCTCGACCGGCTCTCGGTCGCCTCGGTCGAGGGCTGGCTCGCGGATCATCCGCCCGAGGATCTCTCGATCGTGTCGCTCGGCCGAGAGCCGCTGGAGGTGCCACGTGACCTTTCTCCATGAACGCCTCGGCAATGGCCTGGAGGTCATCGCCGAACAGTCGCCCGCCGCGCTCTCCACGAGCATCGGCTTCTTCGTGAAGACCGGCTCGAGGGACGAGTCGGAGGACCTCTGGGGAACGAGCCATTTTCTCGAGCACATGGTCTTCAAGGGAACGACGACGCTCTCCTCCGAGGAGATCAACAGGCGGTTCGACGCCATGGGGGCGAGCGCCAATGCCTTCACGAGCGAGGAGGACACCTGCTACTACGCGACCGTGCTCCCGGAGCAGCAGGACGACGCACTGGGCCTGCTTTCGCAGATGATGCGGCCGGCGCTGCGGGAGGAAGACTTTCAGACCGAGA
>JBIIOJ010000072.1:0-12501 GCA_044337015.1 Pirellulales bacterium | reverse complement strand
CCCTCCGGGCTTCGCTGGCCACCTACGCCGTCTCGGGCATACGGGCGGCCCCTCACGGTCAAACGTGGCGCTCAATGGGTCACACAGGCACTTTGATGCTGAACGCCGGGCGAGCGGACGTGGAGGAGCATCAGGCGTATCCTCGCCGTAGCGACGATGCGTCCGCTCGCCCGGCGGCAATGCGGCGTCCATCAAAGAACGCGGATGCAAGCCGCGTGACTTAACGGGGTGACGCCTGGGCGTCGGCGTCGCCTTCGCCGGCGACCCGCGACCGGGCGGCGGCGAGCGAGTAGATCGATCGCCGAGGGGGCGTCGCGACGGCGGCGGCTTGCGCGGGAACCGGCGGACGGGGCGGCGGCAATGGATCGGGGCTCTGGCCGCGGGCGGTCGCCGATGCCTGCATCGCCGCCACGGGCCTCGCGGGCGTCCCGGCAACCGACGCCGGAGGTGCGGGGCATCCCTTGCGGACCCAGTCGAGCCAGACGTCCTGCAGCGACGCCGGGTCGGTCACGCCGTAGTGGCTCGAGAGCGCGTTCTCCCAGTCGCCCGAGTCGAGCCCCGAGCCGACGAACGAGACGAACTTGTGACGGCCGCCCCGCTCGATGAGGAAGCGGGCGAGGGAATAGCCCTGCGAATAGAGCGGCAGCACGTCGGGCGGATACTCGCGCATGGCGAACATTTTCGGGAAGGCGATGCCGCGGCCGGTCGTGAGGAACTCGATGAGGAGCGTCTGCTGCCTCGCCCGCTCCACCGGGTGCTCGACGGTCGTGCACGCCCCCTCGTCGGCCCATCGCGGCAGCGGCCGCCGGAAGTGGCTCGCGAAGATCGTGTGCGTGATCTCGTGCGGCAGCACGGAATCGAGCACCCGCTCCTCGCTTCCCTGTATCGACATCGTCCAGTTGAAGACCTCCCCCTTCTCGAAGACGAAGCTCGTCGCCCCGCCGGCGCCGAGGCCGGGCCGCACCTGGGCCGTGATCGGACATGGGCGGCTCCACCGGGGCAGCGGCCGGCCCGTCCATTCGACCGCGAGATCGTGGCGGTACTGCTCGGCGGCGTCACCGATCTTGCGGGCGAGGGCCTCCGTGGGCGCCTCGACGACGAAGTTCGGCGTCCGGTAGCCCGCCGCCGACACGTCTCCGAGCGGCAGAATCGACAACGAGACGACGATCGCGATGCGGCAGGGCGCATACCGCGACCGCACGATTGCTCCGGAATTCATGCCTCACCTCTTCCCTGCCCGTTGCGATGGCCTGCCCGTCGCGATGGATCACGGCGTTGGATCACACGAGACGCGACCGGGCGGGCAGTGCTCGCTTTTCCCGGTTCGCGGGGCGGACGGTAGCGAACGAGGCCGTCGCGACAAAGCCCGCTTTCGTCGCGGATTTCAGGCCGCGACGGCGCGAATCCCTCGGCCCACCCGCCAGGCGACGCCGATCGCCGCGGCGAGGCAGAGCGTGCCGACGATCCTGCCGGGGAGCGTAGGATCCCGCTGCCTGGCGATGCGGAACCGGATCGAGGAATCCTTGCCGCCGGCCACGAAGAAGACGTTCGGTGCAAGCGCGAGGCTGCTGCGATCCCACGCGGCCTCGGGCGCGGCCGAGTCGGACGATTCGTCGCGGTCGAGATAGGTTCGAATCCTCGCCTGTTCCTCCGGATTGCGGCCCTCGAAGGCCCGCACCACGTCGGCGGTCAGGCGGTCGATCGCCCGCGCCCGGGCGGTGACGACCGCCTGAGCGGAAGATTCACCGGAGGCCGACAGGAAACGGATGGCGCGGTCGCGCGGGCCGCGGATCGTCCAGAGAACGTCGGCGGCCGGCAGAGAGCCGATCTCGGGCGCCGCCAGTTCGATCGCGTCGCCTGAAGCGACCCGGTCTCCGAGCTCACCGAGGAACACGGCGACGAGCGAGCGGGGGCGGCTGACGTCGAGCAGCCGCACCTCCCAGCCACCGTCGTCCGCGGGCCGGCTCACGGCGGGATGCTCGTCGACGAACACGTCGAACAGCCGGAAGCCGGCGGGCAGCCGCAGCCGCAGCAGCGGCTGCCCGGTCATGAGTTCGAAACGCACCACGCCCCAGGCACGTCCGCGGTCGTCGATGGCGAGCCGCACGTCGGCGAGTTCCACTCGGTCGCCCACCGCAGGGGGCGTGCCGTCGGCCGGCTTCTCCGGATGCGCTGCGGCCGTCGCGGCGTTCGCCTCCCCACCGGCGGCTGCCGCGCCGTCGTCTTCCTCCGTCCGGCGACGCTCGACGAGCCGGAACGGCGGCGCGGGAGCGTCGGCCGCGAGCTGGAGCGTCGCCTGCGTCACGGTCTCTTTCCCGTCGCCGAGTGAAATGGCGGCGTCGTCCGGCGCCGATACCACGATCTCGAGCGGGTCGGCACCGGAGGCGAGAACCCGTGCGACGGGCAGTCGACCCGAGGCCGAGAGCGGTCCCAGCAGACGCGCCTGGAGGGAGAGGCGGTAGCGGCCCTCTCGGGGACGCTGCACGATGATCTTCAGGCGGTCCGGACGCTCCCGAAGGAAGCCGACGTCCACCGGTGTCGTGTCGGCCGATCCCTCCGTCGCCGCGTCCACCGCCGTAAGCCTCACCGAATCGACGATGCATGCCGCCGGCACGGCGACGCGGAGTTCGGCGAGGGTCGCGGCCGCCGTTCCCACTCTCGCATCGAGCCGCAGCCGCGCCCTGTCCCGCTCGAGCGACACCGAGAGGGTCTGTACAACCTGCAGGGGAATCTCCCTCCGGCTGACGCCGATCGACACCCGCTCGCCGACGGCCCTCGTGGTCCATCCGACGTAGCGGCCGACCACGTCGTCGCCGCGGGGAGGAACCGGCCGCACCGAAGCCGGCAGGTCGGCCGCCACCCGCAGGCCGGGAGCAGCAGTCCTCAGCCGCACGTCCGTCGTCGCCTCGAGACCTCCCGCCGGGCCGACGAGGGGGACCTGGAAGATGCCGACGGGGGAGGAGAACGGCATGCGAAACGCGAGCGAGGCCCTTCGGGTCGAGGCATCAGGCTTCGTCCACTCGATCCAGCCGCGGCCGTTCGGGCCGATCCTCGCCACGAAGCCGTCGTCCCCTTCGTTGGCGTCCTCGATCGCGACGAGCCTCGGATCGACGTCGAGATCGAGCGAGCGGCAGATGCGGTCCTCCGCCCCGTTCGGCGACGCCTGCGCCTCGATAGAAACGCGGACGAGGCATTCCCGCTCGCCCCACTCGATCTCCTGCAAGCACGACACCGCGGCCGGCCGACGCACGATCGATACGCCGCGTCGCTTCGCACGGGAAATCCTCACGGCCGTGCCACCCGTGACGTCGAACACCGTGGGATCGATGCCGTCATCCGACGTTCGTTCGGCGAAGTTCCACCGACGGTCGCCGGCCATCCCACCTCCCGACCATTCGCATTCGTGCGGCCAGCCGCCGCCGGAGACCCACTCCGCCGGGAGGGCGACCGTCGACCGCGCGGCCGCCGGCAGGGCCAGCACGGCCTCTTCGATCCCGCCGGCCGATTCGAACGCCGGCCGGAGTTCGACGCGGAGCAGCCTCCTGCCGAAGCCGTCTATCACGACCGCGAGGCTCCGGCCGTCGGCCGAGACCGCGTCGGCGAGCGGCGTGCCGTCGAGCGACGCGGATCCGGCGACGAACCTCGCTCCCTGCCCGGGCTGTTCGACGACGAGCCGCCCGCCCGCCTCCGCGTCGAGCTCGGCCTCGAGCTGCCAGCGGGCGTCGTCGCCGGAGTGGCTGCCGCGGGCTTCGAGCCGTGTCCTCACGACACCGACCGCCCGGCTCGCCGGGGCCCGATCCGCAGCGGCGATCGCACGGAAGATCGACTCGGGAACCAGCGCGATCGGACCCGAATCCCCGGGAGCGATGAAGACCCGCTCCGGTGGTCGTGGGTCGGCCGCCCGCGTTTCGGCCGCGACCATGAGCACGGCTGCGGCCGCCCCGATCGCGATGCCTCGGCGTCCGGCGAGACGGACCGCGGCGCCCGCGAACAGGCCGGAGAGCAGAGACCGTGCGAGGCCGTACCAGGGGGCGGCCGACCAGAGCACCGCCAGCCCGCAGACGAGCGCAAAAAACCAGATCGTGCCGAAACGCTTCGGCGCAAGCCACCATCCTGCCGCGAGCCCCAGCGCGGCGACCGCGATCGCCGCCCGCCACACCGCCGTCGAACGCACGAGGGTCACCGACGCCTCGTCCGCTCCGCCGTCGACCGGAACGAACCGGTGCAGCCCGTAGGGCGCCCGCTCCCGGGAGGGCGATATGCCGAGCAGCCGGCCCGACCACGACGGAACCCGCGCATCGGTGAGGCGGTGCCTCGCGGATGCCATCGCGATCTCCAGCTGCGGCGGGAGCCCGAGCAGCCACGATCGCTCCAGCACGGGGAGGTCGAGCCGACCCGCGGAGGCGTTCACGGTCCAACATCCCCAGAACGGCCGCGACTCCGCGACGAGCCGCAGGTCGAGCCGGACGAACCGCCTGCCGGACGGGAGCTCGATCGCGATCTGGCCGCCGGCGGCGTCCGATCCCATGGCCTGGAGCCTCGCGCCGTCCACGAGCACCCCCTCGAGCCGCTTGTCTGGCGGAAGATCGAGCGTCACGCCGCTTCGACCATGGTTCTCGATGACGAAGCTGGTCTCGTATTCGGTGCTGCCCGACTCGTCGCACCACGTGGTCGTGGTCTCGCTCCACACCCATGCGCGGGCGTTCGACGCCGGGTCGGCGGCGGGCGCAATTTCGAGCGGCGGCGGCCCTCCCGGCGCGAGGTCCCGCGCGGCGTCGAACGTGAACGACGCAACGGGCATGCCCGCCCGTTCAGAACTCGCGGCCCGCCCCGGCATCTCCGGGAGCCGCGTCGCCGTCACGGTCGGCCGTCCGCGTCCCGCGTCGCGGACGAAGATCTCTCCGCCCCGCGTCGGCGCTCCCTCCACCCACGCCAGCGCCACCCTCCGCGGTCCCGCGAAGGGCATGGTGCGTGTCGCCCGGATCGACACCGGCTCGCGAACCGGCGGCGCGATCTCGACGAGCCACGACTCGGCGGCGAGCGACCGGCCGGAATCTCCCTGGTCGCGGCGGGGCTCGGCCTCGATCCGCCGGGCCGACACCTTCGACGAGGACGGCGCGAGGACGGACCACTCGGGCGGCGACTCCGCCGATTCCGAGAGGAAGACCACGAGCGAATCGATTTCGGAATCCCGCGGCGCGCACTCGAACGTGAACGATTCCGTCAGCCGTTCCTCCCGCGACGTGACGTGGATTCGCGTCTGCACGTCGACGGGCGGACGTCGCCGGAGTGTGGTGACCTCCCCTGCCTTCGCGAGTTCGCCGGCCGGCAGCCTCGCCCTCGGCGGACCGGGCTCGAGGAGGCTCCGTATCCTCTGCGGCATCCCGTCGGCATCCCGCGCGGCCTCCGCGATTCCGCCGACGAGGATCGTGGTCTCCGCATTCGTGCGGACGTCGATCAGCGACTGCCCCTCCGACTCGCCGTCGAAGCGGACCATGTCGAGACTCGACGCCGGGAAGGCCCGCCCCTGGGGAAGGACCGCGCGATGGCCCACGACCCGCAGCGAGAGTTCGCGTCCCGGGGCGATCCCGCGAACGAGCCCCACCCGCAGGATGCTCCCGGGCGAGGAGCGTTCGACGCCCCAGTCGAGCGGCACCGCCTCGCCCGGAATCTCCACGGAGTCGACGAGCCATTCCGGTCCGATCCGCGCCTTGAGTTCGAACACCTCGCCGCGTCCGACACGGACGTTCGCCATCGACCGCGCCGTCACCGCACCGCTCGAGATGTCGACGGTCGTCACCCTGGCGGTGTCGATCTCCGGGACGCGGTCGGCGACCGCCACCATCGCAGCCCCTTCCACGGACTGCTGTTCGACGGTGATCTGAGGCAGCGGTTCATTCTCCGCATCCTGTCGCGCCACGGACGGCTCCCGGGTCGCGACGATCGCGGCATTCTCGACCTCGACCGACCTGAAGGTCGTCGACTCGTCGAGCGAGACGATCATGCGGCCCGAGGCCCACGCCTCCGCCACGGGTCGCACGATGGGAGCCCGCGCCGCCGCGGCCGTCCTCTCGAGCGGCGCGACGGCGGACACGACGACCGCCGCGCGGCCGCCGCTTCCGCCGCGCGGCAGCAGCACGCGGATGCTCCCGCCGTCGTCGCCGATGCTCCAGAGCAGCGGACCACCGGGAATCGCCCCCTCGCCACGGAGCGATACGGCCGTCACGGAGAGGCCGGGGTCGACCCGCAGGATCAACGCCTCGTCCTGCCACGGCCGACGGGGCTCGACGACGGCCTCGAGCGACCACTGCCGGCGGGCGACGGACAGGCGGTTGATGACCTCGAGCGGAACGACCGTCGAGCCCTGCTCGAAACGGATCGGGAGAGACTCGACGGCCCGCGGCACGATCCGGTACCGCCATCCCGAGAGGTCGTCCCCGTCGTCGCGCTCGACCGTCGCGAGGCCTCCCTCGACGACGGGCCTGATGCCTTCGGGCACCGCGAGTTCGATCGTCGTCGCGATCGCTCGCGGGAGCGGAAATCGGATCGAATGAACGCGATAGGACGCCCCCACCGCCGACTGCTCGGGGCCGGCGGACCGCGCGACCGACGTGGATGACCCGCGGCAGCGATAGCGGCCCGGTTGCCTGACGAACACGCCGACCCTTCCATCGGGCAGGCCGGCGACGGTCGCAACGCCCGTGCCTTCCTCAGTTTCGACCGTCGCGGCCTCGATCGCGAGCCCGCCGATCGGCACGACGAAGGGGTAGCGGTCGAATCCCCGCTCGACATCGAACTCCACCGTGCCCACGAGCCCGTGTCCGGGCTGCCACGAGAGCCGGTACGCCACCCGCTGCAACGTCGGCATACGGTGGCCCGGCTCGGGCGACGACGGCTCCGCGCGGGAGACCGCCTCGTCGAACTCCGCCAGCGGCATCGGCACGTACCGGGCGCCCCCGAGCATCTCCGATGCGGCCTTCTCGTCCGGCACGCGAACGCGCAGGAACCGCAGCGTCTCCTCGGCCCGCGCGGTCGTTCCGCCCGCGGCCGCCAGGACGATCGCGAGGAGGAGCGTCTCGACGAGTCCTTTCCCACTCGCGGAGGACCCGGCCCCGATCAGGAGCGACGGCAGCGCCACCGTGCGAGTCGACGATCCGGAGATGATCACGCGGGACGACGCCGCGTCGATTCCGCGGGCCGCACGCGGCGCGACGGCCATCCGCAGGCCGGCCGCCATGACCGATAGCGCGAGCCCCGGCACCGCATACTGCACTGCGAGCGGCGAGAGGTCCGGCGCGGCGATCGCGAGGGCGGCCCACGTCGCGCCGAGTGTGACTGCGAGGGGCACTGCCCGGCTCGCCGGCCGGTAGACGACCGCCAGCCCGCCAAGCAGGATCGGGCCGGAGACCAATGCCACCATGAGCCAGGTGGGCAGGATCCAGACGGCCTCCCGGCCGGGCCATCCGATCCCCGAGTAGACGTCGCGTCGCCCGACCACCGCGGGCATCGACCGCTCCTCGTCGATGAACGTTTCCTCCTCGAGCCGCGCGTTCACCCATCGCGCGAGCGACTCCCGCGACACCACCGGCCGCCGGACGAAACCGAGGCCGGACCATGCCCAGCCCTGCTGGGACGTCCATCGGCGGGGAGCGACGACGACGTGCTCGTCGGTCTCGAGTCGCACCTCCCAGTAGAAGCGGCGCTGCTGCGTCCGATCGCCGAACTGCGGCGCCTCGAGAACGAGCGGCTCGAAGAACGCCGGCCTCGGCTGAACCCGCTCGATCTCCAGGAGGTGCTCGCCGAGGCTGCCGCCCGCGGGAATCTCGACGACGATGCGGCCGCCCGGCTGGATTCCGCCGACCACGCTGCGGCCGTCGAGACTCACCTCCACGGCGTTCGCAGCAGGCTCGCCGGGCAGCGTGAGCTGGATCGTGGGGGCCGTGGTGTCGATCCGGTAGCGGAAGCGGTCCTCGCGCCGGTCCGGCAGCACCCTCGTCTCGAGCCATGCGGCCTCGACGATCGAAGAGGCGGCGGCGGTCTGTCGCTCGGCGGCCAGCGCGATCGGCACGAACTCCTGCGGCTTGGCCGACGTCCAACTCCGTGAGGCGGTGCCACCGGGGATCGATACGTCCCGCTTCCACTGATCGCCGCGGACGTCCACGGCGAGCCCTGCCTGCGACTCGACGGAGAACGACTGTCGGGCGACCTTCCCCTCCAAGGGCGTCACGATCGGCAGATCCTCCGCCACGGTCGCCTCGACCGGAACTTCCGGGGTCTTCAGGGAGTAGCGAATCTTGAGTTCGACGCTTCCGAGCCGCGGCGAGGGGAGCTCGGCGAGAAGCCTCACCACGGCCGGCGGCGACGGCTCGACGTCGGCCCCGGAGTCCCCGGAGTCGCCGGAAGAAGGCTCGGCCGACTCGCGGAGGTTGAGCAGGGTCTCCTGGTACCGCACCTCGAGCCCGCCCGACTCGTACACCGACCTCGGCACGGCGAGCGAGACCGACGCGAGCGGGACGTGGGCGACGTCGTAGCGGATCGTCTCGTCCACGACCATGTCGGACCGGTCGACGAGCGCGTGGGCCGAGATCGTCGCGTCGATGCGGCGCGGCAGGAACCGCCGCGCGGCCGCGAACGCGCCCTCCGTGCCCTCGAGGCGGTAGGCGAGCGCCGTGGAGTCGCCGCCCCGGCCGGAGGCGGCCTGCCGAACGAGGCCGCGAATGACGTCGCCGTCGGGCACGAGCTCGATGTCACTGTCGGACACGATCGTGACGGAGGCCGGGCCGACGAGGTTGGCCTTCGGCACCGGCAGCGTCCAGGAGACCCGCTCGTCGCTCTTGGCGATGGTCCGTGCCGCCCGGATCTCGACGGTTCCGTTGCCCGTGAGCGGCTTCACGAAGGGGATCGTCAGCTTGCCGCCGGCACCGGTGATCGCGTCGGCGTCGACGAGGCTCGAGGGCCCGACCGCGTCGATGCCCCACCCGTCGAGCGCGAGCTCGATCTCGGTGATCGGGCGGCCGCGGACGGAGACCCGAAGCCGCGCGTCGAGCTCGATCCGCGCGCCGCCGACGGAGTATCCGTATTCCGGCTCGATCACGACGCGGCTGCCGAGAGGCCTGACCTGCAGGGGAAGCCTCGCCGGCTGCGAGTCGTAGGCGAATGCGCCGATGCACTGGCCGTTGTCGAGGCTGGCCGGCGGATCGACCCGACGGTTCGCCGGCACGGGCCCCCAGTTCACCTGCCAATCGCCGTCGATGAGGATGCTGATGCGGCCCCACTGCCTCCAGTCGGCGATGCCGGCGACCCTGTAGGCGAGCGATTCGACCGCACCTCCTTCCGCCGGCGTCTCGCATTCGAACCGCAGCGGGGCGTTGCCCGATGCATCGCGATCCACCGCGAACACGGCTTCGGGCCCGGCCTCTCCGCCTTTCGTCTCGACGAGCGTGGACGGCGGCCGCACGGCGACAACGGACGCGCGTGCCGGCAACCGCACCGACACGGTCCGCATGCCGGCCGGCAGGCCACGTAGTTCGAGCGCGACGTCGGAGACCGCGCGTCGACCGTCGATCCTGACGGCGATCTCGCCAATGGCCTGCGGTGCGGCGGCGCTCTCCGAGGCGACGGCTCCGGGGCCGCGCACGAGGATCCGCGTCGGGCCGGCCACGCCCACGAGCGTGATGAGGCTGCCTCGTGGCTCCGTGCGCGGCGGGCCATCGGCAGGCTCGTCGCCGTCCAGGTCGGGCTCCGCGAGCGCACCTGCCCCGGCACGCTCCACGCGAGGCTCGACCCGTGGAGGATCGACGGCCACGACCGCCTCCTCGATCGCCGTGCGAACGGAAATCCGCGAGGCGCTCGCCCGCGGCAGGTCCACCGAGACGGCCTCCTGATCCTTCGCCCGATCGACGCGAAACACCCCGCGGAGCGAGAGCATGTGCTCGTCGCCGACGCGTCCCTCGAACCAGCCGCGGTAGCCCCCCGGCCGCTCGTTCTCGGCGTCGATCAGAAACCGTTTCTTCCCCTCGTGGACGGGCGGAGCGGTCAAGCGGAAGCCGTCGAGCGCCAGCGGCACTCCGACCCAGCCCGCCTCCGACTGGACGACCTTCAGGCGGACGGTGGCCGGGCATTCGTTGCCGTCGATCTCTCCCTCGACCACCACGCTCGAGATCACCGCAGGCGGAGGCTGCGGGCCCCGGGGGAGCCCCTCCTTGAGCCGCAGCATCTCGACGAAGTCCTCGTAGCGGAAGCCCGGCACCGGCACGAGTCCGCGGGCGTCATCCTCGAGGTAGAAGATCTCCGGCTTCACCTCTTCGATCCGCGGCGCGGGCGACTGCCCCATCGCGACCGTCGGCAGACCGCTCGCGGCGACGATGACGGCAAGGAGCGGAACGACGGATCGCGGTCGCCGCGGCATGAGCCCGGGGCGACTGGATCGGCGTCGGGGCGAACGCGACACGGAACAACCTCCATGAGGAGGGTACCTCAGAGTCCGCGCCCACGCACATCTTTCGCAGTCGATCGCCGCCGAACAACCGTCAACCCCGGCATCCCCGGCACGACCCACACTTCCGGCACCGATCCATCGGCTGCCTCGGCCCGGCGTCAGCTTCCGCTCCGCCCGTCGTGCGACGCGAACACCTTCTGGAGCCGCTCGAGGAGCGGGATGCTCGCGGCGGCGATGAACGACGGATCGGCCATCGGAATCACCGATGGCCCCGGCGGCGACACGGCATCGATCGCGAACCGACCGAGCGAGCCGCCGGCCTCAGAGACGAGCAGGAACCCGGCGGCGACGTCCCAGCTCTGGATGCGACGCGCCCAGAACGCGTCGAGCCGGCCCGACGCGAGCCACGCGAGGTTCAGGGCTGTCGATCCGCTCCGCCGGACGGAGCGGACGAGCGGCAGGATCGCCAGGAAATCGGCCACCGCGACCGACTCGACGCTCGTGTGGGCCGGAAAACTCACGGCGACGAGCGACTCCGTGAGTTCCGCCGTGCCCGACACGCGGATCGGGCGGCCGTTGCATCGCGCGCCATGCCCCGCCGCCGCGACGAAACATTCCTCCGCGACCGGATCGTAGACGGTCGCGACCAACGGCGTGTCTCCGCGAAAGAGTGCGATCGACACGCAATAGGCCGGGTAGCCATGCACGTAGTTGGTGGTTCCGTCGAGCGGATCAACGAACCAGGTCAGCGGCGCGATTCCACCGGCCGCCGCGGATTGCCGCGAGCCTGTGGCCCGCACGTCGTCCCCCTCCTCGCCGACGAAGGCGTGATCGGGAAACTCGTCGAGCAGGAGTTCGCGGATCGCCCGCTGCGACTCGCGGTCGGCCTCGGTGACGAGGTCCCGCGGACCCTTGTTCTCGACGCCGAATCGGCCCATCCACGTTCCGAGCACCCGCCCCCCCTCGCGGGCCGCCCGCTCGCAGGCCTCGAGCCAGCGGGGCAGGTTCGCTTCCAGCGTGTCGGGGACAGAGGGCTCGGAACTGCGCGGGGATTCCATCGGCGGACAGTATATATAGCTGCATGGCCTCCCCCCGAACCCACGACCGCTCCAACGCCTCCGCCGCGGCGTGGACGATCGAGGAACTCGTCGCGAGGCAGGCGTTCGGTGCGTCCGCCGCGCGGCCGGGCCTGGTCGCGGGGAGCATTCGCCTCGATCATCCGGCCTCGGGCATCGTGTTCGACGGCGGCGATGAAACGCCATGGTCCGGCTCCCTGCTCGGGCTCGTGCTCGACCCGGCGGCCGAGCGGGCGGCGGGCGGACAGGTCGAGGTGATCCCGCCCACCGACCGCTGGGTGCGGGGCGACGACGTCGTCGCCATCTACGAACCGCAGGACCCGCGGTCGCTCCGGGCGACCGCGATGTGGCGGCGCTGGCCGACGGAAAAACCCTCCGTCGCCGCCTGGGAACTCGTCGTCTCCTGCCAGACCTCCCTCCTCGAGAGCGACGCGACGGTGTCCGTGCGAACGCTCATCCCCGCGGGTGAAATCGCATCGCAGGCAGCCACGGCGGCCCTCCTGCGGACCGCCTCCGGCACGAGCGTTCTCGTGGCCACGCATCCGCTCGAGGCACGACGCCTCACGATCCGCGCCGAGCCCTTCCTCGGGGCGGATGCCGCCGTCGCGATCGAGTGCCATCTCTTCCCGAGCGTCGTCGAGAAGGGCGTGCTCCTGCGCGGTCGCGTGCTCGCCGCCGTCGGCCCTCGCGAAAACGACACCGAGTGGTCGGCCCGCCTGCTCGACGCATTCGCCGCATCGCCGCCGCCGCTGACGACCTGAACCTGATTTTCTCCCGCCTGCACGATGCCGCATTGCCGCCGGGAGAGCGGACGCATCGTCGCTACGGCGAGGATACGCCTGATGCTCCTCAATTTTCGCCCCCCTCGAACACGCTCCCCCCCAGGGCGTTCAGCATCAATGTGCCTGTGTGACCCATTGAGCACCACGTTCGACCGGTTCGGGGCTGCCCGTGCCCAGGAGCCGGCGTATGCAGACAAGCGAAGCA
>JBIIOJ010000005.1:0-36649 GCA_044337015.1 Pirellulales bacterium | reverse complement strand
CGCGGGCACGATCGGCTACATCAGCGGCGCGCAGGTCGTCGTCGAGGCCGCCGCCCTCCTGCGTCACCGCTCCGAAATTCTGTTTCTCTTCGTCGGCGATGGCCCGGTGAAGGAGGAATGCCGGAGGCTCGCCGAAAGCCGGGGGCTCACGCAGGTGCGATTCCTGCCGTTCCAGCCGGCCGAAATGCTCTCCGAAGTGCAGGCGACGGCCGACGTCGGCCTCGTCACGCTCCTCGACGGCTCCGGCGACACGTCCGTTCCCTCGAAGGTGCACGGCTACACGGCGGCGGGCAGGCCCGTGGTCGCAAGCGTGCGAGCCGACTCCGCGACTGCGGAGACCGTCACGGAGGGAGACTTCGGCACGGTCGTTCCGCCGGGTGATGCCGGCGAACTCGCGAAGGCCATCGTCTCCCTCGCCGACGAACGCGAGTTGGCCGCCCGCCTCGGAGCCAACGCACGTCGCTTCTTCGCGTCGCGATTCGACCGTTCGTCGGGCACGGCCCGTCTCGAGGAGATCCTCGCGGTGGACGTCTGCGGCGAACGGCTGGCGGGGGCGGCGGGCCTCGAACCGGCCGTGCTCGTGCGTCCCGCCACATCGGCCGACCTCGAGCGAATCGTCGCGGTCCACGCGTCGGCTTTTCCCGGTTTCTTTCTCACCTCGCTCGGGCCGGCCTTTCTGCGGGCCTACTACCGGGCCGTGCTCGACTTCGATGCCGGCTGCATGCTCGTGGCCGAACTGGAGGGCCGCGTGGCCGGCTTCGTCGCCGGCTTCGCCGACCCGCGGCGTTTCTACGCCGTCTTCCGGCGAAGGCCGCTCGCGTTCGCGCCGGCGGTGCTGGCGGGGCTGCTTCGACGGCCGTGGCTCATCGGCCGCATCGTCGCCCGTGTCGGTTCCGTCCTGCATCGCGGCCGCGACGAGCGGCAGGATTCCGCGACCGGCGCCGCGTGCGAGCTGTCGTCGCTGGCCGTCGACCCGCGGGCGAGACGGCGGGGGATCGGCCAGAAGCTCGTGGCCACCTTCGTCGCGGAGGCCCGCGGCCGCGGCCTCGACGTCGTCCGGCTGACCACCGACGCCCGGGGCAACGACCGAGTCAATGATTTCTACGCCGGCCTCGGCTTCCAACTGGCACCCCGTCCCGCCGAGGGCGCGAGGCCGATGAACGAATACGAGCTTCCTCTCTGGACCAGGGGCCTGCGACACGCAGGATGACCGCCATGAAACGGCTGATCGACATCGCCGCATCGACCGCGGGAATCGTCTTTCTCTCTCCGCTCCTGCTCGTGGCGGCGGCGCTCGTGCGAATCTCGTCGCCTGGTCCCGTTCTCTTTCGACAGGTGCGGATCGGCAGGGGATTCCGCCCGTTCACGATCCTCAAGTTTCGCACCATGGTCGTCGACGCCCCGAAACTCGGCGCCGCGATCACGTGCGGCGACGACCCCCGGATCACCGCCATCGGCCGGTTCCTGCGAAAGACGAAACTCGACGAACTGCCGCAGCTTTTCAACGTGCTCCGCGGCGACATGAGCCTCGTGGGGCCGCGGCCCGAAGTGCCACGGTACGTCGAGATGTTCCGTGAGGACTTCGCCGAGATCCTCGCGGTGCGCCCGGGAATCACCGACCTGGCTTCGATCACCTACCGCAACGAGTCGGAGATCCTCGGCCGGGCACGCGACCCGCAGGCCGAGTACGTCGAACGGATCCTTCCCGACAAGATCCGCCTGGCGAAGGAGTACCGTCGCCGGTCGTCGGTGCTCTTCGACCTTCGCCTGATCGTCCGCACCATCGCGGCGATCGCCAAGCCGGAGACCACGAGGGACCCCCTCCCATCATGACCCCCCCTGCCCACATGACAGTTCCCTTTTTCCGCCCGTCACTCTCCGAGGACGAGATCGGCGAGGTCGTGGCCTGCCTGCGGAGCGGTTGGCTCACGACGGGCACCCGCACGAAGCAGTTCGAAACCGACTTCGCCGCGGCGGTGGGTGGCCGCCATGCCGTCGCCGTCAACTCCTGCACCGCCGCGCTCCACCTCGCCGTGGAGGCGATGGGCCTCGGGCCCGGACAGGCCGTGCTCGTGCCGACGATGACGTTCGCGGCGACGGCCGAGGTGGTCCGCTACCAAGGGGCGGTGCCGCTCCTGGTCGACTGCGACCCGGTCACGCTCAACATGGATCTCCACGACGCCGCCGCGAAGATCAGGGCGCTCCGCGACGGCCGCACGCCCCTCGAGGCGAACCTCGAGGTCGTGGGAATCATGCCGGTGCACCTCGGGGGCCTCATGATCGACATGGACGAAGTCGGTGGCTTCGCGAAGGAGCACGGCCTCTGGGTGGTCGAGGATGCGGCTCACTCGCTTCCCGCCGCCTACCGCAGCCATCCGCGGGCGGCGTGGCGACGGTGCGGAGAGGGGACGGCCGCGGTGACCTGCTTCTCGTTCTACGCGAACAAGACGATCACGACGGGCGAAGGGGGCATGGCCGTGACCGATGACGACGAGATCGCCGCGAGGCTGCGGTGCATGTCGCTCCACGGCCTGTCGCAGGATGCCTGGAAGCGATTCAGCGGCGGGGCGTGGGATTACCGGATCATGGCCCCCGGCTTCAAGTACAACCTCACCGACCTCGCCTCGTCGATCGGCATCCACCAACTGCGGAAGGCCGAGCAGTTCCGGCGGACGCGGGAGGCCCTCGCCGATCGCTACCGGGAGGCATTCTCCAACCTGCCGGAGGTCGAACTGCCCGAGGGACATCCCGACCGCCTGCACTCCTGGCACCTCTTCCCGCTCCGACTCCGGCTCGATCGTCTCTCGATCGACCGCGATGCCTTCATCGAGGAGATCAAGGCCCGCGGCATCGGGTGCTCCGTGCACTGGCGACCCCTTCACCTCCATCCGTACTACGAGGAGACCTTCGGCTGGCGGCCGGAGGACCTCCCCGTGGCCTCGCAGGTCTGGCCAAGACTCGTGAGCCTGCCGCTGTTTCCCGGGATGACGGAGGCCGAGTTCGTCCACGTGGTCGCCGGCGTGCAGGCCGTCTGCCGGGAGCACGCGGTGCGAAGCGTGGTCCGCCGCGCGGCCTGAACCCTGCTTCCACAGGCCTCGCCACCCGCGCGGCATGCCCAGACTGCCCGACCTGCGCGAAGCGTGCCCGCGGCGGACTGGTCTGGAGCCCGGTCCGGCACGAGCGTATCACGCACTGCCATGGCCACTGCAAACCCCACCGCGCAGGCGGCACCACGCCGATCCGCGCAGGGCTCGCGACACCTCCTCAACCTGCTGGCCACCGGAGCCACCCAGCTCATCGACGCCGTCGTGCCCACGGCGATGGTCCTTTTGATCGTGAAGTTCTACGGACTCGAGCCGCTGGGGGAATACTGCGTGGCCATGGCCTTCGCGAGCATCGCCGCGCTCCTGTGTGGAACCGGCCTCGCGACAGCCGTCTGCTTCGACGTCGCCGCCTCGCCCGACGACCCCGAGTCGCAAAACGCCTCGCTCATGGCGGGCACGCTCGCCTTCGCGGCCGGCTTCGCGGTCGCCCTTCCGCTCCTGGCTTGGGCGGCATGGCTCGTGGGTCATGGGCCGGTCATGGTCGGACTGGTCGTCTCACTCGCCGTCGGCTACGGACTTCGGGCCCTCGGTGGCATGTTCAACGCGGCGCTTCGCGGTCGCCATGAGATGCAGCTCGCCGTCTGGCCGACGCTGCTCACGCTCCTCCTGGTGGTCGTGGCCGTCCTGCCGATGCTTTTCATGCGAAGGCCGCTCGCGCACGTCGCCGTCGCCTGGTCCGCCTGCCAGGTCTGCCTGCCCGTCTGGTTATTTTTCTCCCTGCGACGCCGGGGGTTGGCGAATTCTTTTCGAGGGGCAGGCCGGCGGCTTTGGCAGCTTGCCAGGGCGTCGTGGATCCTGACCTTGGAGTCGGTCGTCTTCCGGGTCGGTCTGCAGCTTGCGATCGTCCTCCTGCCTCTGCTGCTCACGAGCCGGGAAATCGGCCTGTACAACGCGGCGGCCAAGCCGTTCCAGTTCCTCGTGCTCGCGAACGACTGCGTGATCCAGTTCTTCCTGCCCTACCTCGCGGCGGTGCCGCAGGGCTCACGGGACGAGCTCGAGACGCGGCTGCAGCAGTTCCACAAGCTGGCGTTCTTCTTCACGGCCACGACGCTGGTCCTCGTCGCGGCGTTCTCCTCGTCCATCGCGTCGCTGCTCTTCGGTGACACGGGACCGGCGGTCGCCCCGTTCATGGCGGTGCTCGCCTTTGGCTACATCCTCTACTACACGCCACCCTACTCGAGCGCCTTCAAGTCGATCGGCAAATCGCGTCTTTCCGTCGCGTGCGGCGTCGCGCAGACGTTGACGATCCTGGCGGCGCTGCCAATCCTGGCGCCTCCGTTCGGCGTGTGGGGCGTGGTCTCCGCATCGTGCCTCGCCTACGGCGTCTACTGGCTGCTCGAGGTCTGGTTCTACCGGGAGAGCCGGCTGACTCCCGTCACGGGGATCGAGCGGTACGTCGTCTTCCTGCTGTTCAACCTCGCCTGCGGCTATCTCCTGGAGGCGTCCGTCGGCGGCATCACGGCGATGGCGATCTTCCTGGCAGTTGCGGCGGTCGCTTCGCTGGGCCTTTACTGGACGGGCCAGGAACGCCGGTTCGCCATGGCTATCACCTTTCCGAAGGCGGCATGACGGACGGGCGCCCCATGGGCGGTATCAGGCGGCCGCGAGCGAGGGTTCGACCACCTCTGGACGGTGGCCAGGACGCGGCGAGTCGGGCCCGATACGGCCGGCGACGACGACGGTCGGCTCCGGCATCGCGGCACCGCCGACCCTGATCGTCGCCGGAACGCCGCTCGAACCCGGCTCGTAGTGCGGCACGAGGCTCGCGAGCACCTGCCTGACCACGTTGGCGGGCGAGTTCACGATCCGGCCGAGCTGCTCGACGACCTGCGTCGCGTCGAGACCGATCGCCTCGGGCCTCGCCGCCATGATCTTGGGGTGTTCGGTGGCCTCCATCGCCTCGACGTCGGCGTCGAACAGCTCCTCGTAGAGCTTCTCTCCCGGCCGCAGTCCGGTGTACTGGATGTCGATGTCGCGGCCCTCGACGAGATTCGACAGCCGGATCATGTCGCGGGCGAGATCGGCGATCCGCACCGGCTCTCCCATGTCGAGGACGAACACCTCTCCCCCGCGGCCCATGAGGCCGGCCTGGAGCACGAGCCGCGACGCCTCGGGGATCGTCATGAAGAACCGCTCGATGTCGGGATGAGTGACGGTGACCGGGCCGCCGCGGAGGATCTGTTCGCGAAACAGCGGCACGACGCTGCCAGCGGAATCGAGCACGTTGCCAAAACGCACCGTGACGAACTTCGTCGCGGCGCCGGGCGCGACCGACCGCACGAGCATCTCGGCGAGCCGCTTGCAGGCCCCCATGACGCTCGTGGGATTCACCGCCTTGTCGGTGGAGATCATGACGAAGGTCTCCACCTTCGCGGCCGCGGCCGCGCGGGCGAGCTTGGTGCTGGCAATCGCGATGTTCTTCACCGCCTCGCCGGGGTGCGACTCCATGAGCGGCACATGCTTGTAGGCGGCCGCGTGGAAGACGATCGAGGGCCTCTCTTCACGGAGGATCGCCGCCATGCGGGTCGCGTCGGTGATGTCGCCGATGCACGGCGTGCACTCCACGCCTGGGAACCCGCCGTGGAGTTCCCGCTCGAGCCAGAAGAGCCCGTTCTCGTTGCGGTCGACGAGGATGATCCGTCCCGGCGCGTGCCTCGCGACCTGGCGGCAGATTTCCGAGCCGATGCTGCCCGCCGCTCCGGTGACGAGCACGGTCTCACCGGCCAGCCAGCCGCCGATGCCGTCGAGGTCGATCTCCACCGGCTCGCGCTTGAGGAGGTCGCCGATGTCGAGCGGCCTCGGCTGGACGTGCAGTCCGCCGCTCACGAGCGTCTCGATCCCCGGCACGATCCGCACGCGGCAGCCCGCGGCATTGCAGCGTCGCTCGATCGCGCGAACCTGCCGGCCGGCGAGGGTTCCGGAGACGAGCATCACCTCGTCGATGCGATGTCGCACGAGCAGCGGCTCGAGCTGGTCGGTCGTGCCCACGACCGGCACGCCCACCGTGGCGCGTCCGACGAGGTGCTTCTCGTCGGGCGTCGCGACCATGCCGACGATCCGCCGTCCGGATTCCCGCGAACCGTTGACGGTCCGAACGATGGCCTCGCTCGACAGGCAGGTTCCGACGAGCAGGCATCGGCTGGCGTCGTTCTGCTGCCGCCGTCGCAGGATGTCGTGAACTTCGCAGGCGGCGGCGCGAATCCCGGCGAGGACCGAGATGGCGGCGAGCCAGTCGATGACGGCCACGCTCCGCGGCACCGGAATGCCGACGACGGCGGAGAAAGCAGCCGCGAGAAGCGTGCCCACGGTCACCGCGGCGACGAGCCTCCAGAGGTCGTCGCGGGTCACGCCCCTGATGCTGCGGCGATGGAAGTCGGCGAGGATGAGCACCAGCCACTGCACCGGCACCACGAGGCCGAGCGAGCCGCGAAGGCTCTTCAGTTCGAGTTCGTCGAGCCGCCAGTCGAACCGCACGAGAAACGCGGCGAGCATGGCGATCGCAAGCGCGGCGAGATTGACGGCGGCACGCGCGGCATCGAGCCGGGACCACCGCTCGAAGGACGCGAACATGGGCGTCGGCAGGGTCGAATCTCTCATGGACGTGGGCAATCCGGGGCGAAGGGAAGCTGCTTGCCCCTACGATCGGCACGACCATTCCAGTTTGTTCAGGCTTTCCCGGCGGAATTACCGTTGTTTCCCAACCTCCCACGCTACCGCCACGTTGTCTCGACCGGCGCCGTGTCGGACGCCTGCACGACACCGTCTCGCCGTCCCCGCAAATTGCCCAGCTTTTCCCGCAGATCTCCCCTGTCCGGACGCCGCAGAAGGCACCACTCCAGTTCCCGCCGGGCGATCGACCAGTCCTCGACGGCGATCGCCGTGTCGGCCAAGAGGCGGTGGGCGTCGAACGAGGAAGGGTCGGTGCGCACGGCCGATTGGAACGTCACCAGGGCCTCGGAAGGACGGCCGAGCCGCTGCTCGAGCATGCCGGCTTCCAGGAGCAGTCGGCTGGCCGTCGACGGCTGCGCCCGCCACTCCTCCGCGGTGGCGACCGCCCTCTCCAGCCGCCGCGATCGCACCTCCTCGAGGTCGGCGGCGGTTTCGCGGACGGCCCAGGCCGCCTCGATCGCCCGAAGTCCGTCGAGGTCGGGCTCGAGCAGGTCGCATGCCTCCGACGACGTCAGCCGCGGCAGGAGCAGCTTGATGATCCGGGCCCGCTGCCGCGAATCAGCCGCGAAGCTCGCCCGCCACAACTCGTTCGCGCGAGCCGTGTCGCCATCGAGGGCCGACTGGTTGGCCGCTTCGAAGAGCACGAGCGCATCGGACGGCCTCACAAGCATCGCCTGCGCGATGAAATCCCGCGAGGCCTCCGGCCGGCCGACCAAAAACACGAGCTGCGACAGCGCGCACCAGCTCTGGCCGGAAAGCGGCGAGATCCTGATTGCCGCCGCGGCGTCATCGAGGGCGAGTTCGAGATCGGCCGCAGCGGGAGCGGCGGCCCGGTGAACCCATGCGAGGACGTCGGCCGGCGAGGCGAAGCCCCCCTTGTCGACGGCGAGCCTCAGATCGACGAGGCCCAGCGACTTGCCAGCCGCCAACCGAGACAACCCGAATCGATCGAGCCGGGCCAGGGCGAGCGCAGCGCGGGCACGCGGATGGTCCGGCCTCAGCGACACGCACCGTTCGAGCGACGCGATCCTCGCGTCGAGTTTCGTGAGCAGCGGGGCCGCCGCCTCGGGAGCACCGCCGTAGGCGGGCGAGGACAGGCCCGATGCCGACGCCTCGATCTCACGGGCGAGCTTCACCGAGTCCTCCCAGAAAGGCTCCGCGCGGGCGGCGGCGATCTGCCTCGCCGCGGTTCCGCAGAGGAGGACCGCGACGCCGCAACCGGCGATGCCCGCCGCATGCCGGCCGAGCGCAAGGTCGATCGTCGGCAGCCAGCCAGCCCGCCGCGACGCGAGCGCCACGCCGCAGCCGCCGAGCGTCACGAGCAGCGTCGAGCATGCCGGCACGTACCAGGTGAAGTCAGCGAGGGCGTGCAACACGCCGGCCGCGAGCCCCGACGCCACCGCCGCACCCGCCCGCCGCTCCGGTTCTCCGCCGTGGGCCACCAACCTGCAGGCGGTGACGATCGCGACGCCGATCGCGAAGAGGACGACGGCGAGCCCGATGAGCCCGGTTTCGACGCCGACATTCAGGAAGCCGTTCTCCGCGTGCGTGAACACGATCCCGGCGGTGGAAGGCATCGCGAGCGGGGCCACCTCGGCATGGCTTCCCGCCCCGGTGCCGAGCCAGGGAAATTCACTGATCGACCGGATCGCCGCACGCCAGACGGCGAGCCTCTCCAGCCCGCCTCCGGCCGCGAAGCCGCTGCCGAGGACTTCGAAGCGGCCCATGAGCCGATCCCAGCCATGGATGCCGACCGCGACCGCGACGAGCCCGACGGCGGTGACAGCGCCGACGACGGACGAAACCCGCCACGCGGCCGACCTCGCCAGGCAGCCGAGTGCGACGACGCTCGCGACGGCGGCCGCGAGGCAGCCGCCCCGCGACAGCGACAAGATCGTCGCGAGGCCGACGACCGCCACCAGCAGCCAGCCCCCGAGCCGCTCCCGGTCGTTCCATCCGCCGCGAACTCCAGCCGCACCGGCCGTCGCCCTGACGAGCACCGTTCCGCACCCGATCGCGAGGAATCCGGCGAAATGGTTGCGATTGGTGAACGTTCCCTTCACCGCCCCACCAGCGTCGTTGTGGGCGAATTCGTAGATCCAGAGGTAGCGTCCGTTCCCGGCGAGGTACTGCACGATCCCGACCGCCGCGAGGATGCCCATCGCCCCCGCCACCGCCCCGAGAACGCGTTCCACGTCCGCAACCGAACGGATACGCTGCACGAGCACCGCCGCGAAGACGGCCTGCGCGATCAGGATTCCCAGGCACGCGAGCGTCTCGCCCGGCGCGAGCGAGAGCTGGTCCCAGCCGCCGACGCTCCGCGGGCCGCCATCCAGGCAGGGCAGCAGGGAAAAGAGTCGCGGCGAGATCGTCTCGATCCACGTCCTCGGCAGCGGAACGACCTGGATGGCGACGCTGGCCATCCCGGCGATGGCCAGCGCATCGAGGGCGTTGAATCGCCATACGCCGTCGCCGCGACAGGCCCGAATCGTCCAGGAAACCGTCGCGGCGATCGCCGCGGCCGTGAGAATGACCTGCCCGAGCGGGTGCCGGCCGCCCATCGCGAGCGGCATGGCCACGATCGCGAGCACGACGGCAAGGTCGAAGCAGGCCGCCTCGAGACGATTCCAAGAGTCGGGCGTCGCCGGCCGCGTTCGATGCGACCGCCCTGGCCGGGCCGCAGTAGCCGACATCACGCCGCCCTCGCGCCGGACGACGAACCGCCCGAAGGATCGCTGCGGGGGCGCGTCATCCGGAGTGCGACATCGGTATCTCCGATTTCCTGGTGCTCCTCATCCTCGCGATCCGGTTCACCGTCTTCACCATAGGGCGTCCCGTAGCCGTAGCCGTAGCCATAGCCGTAGCCGTAGCCGTAGCCATACCCGTAGCCATACCCGTATCCGTAGCCCTGCTCCTCAAGGCCGACCGCGTTGACGACGGCTCCCGTGAGCGTGGCGCCGAGGGCCCGCAGCGTGTCGGCGGCCTTGCGGATGACGTTTCGACGATTCTTCTCGGGGCGGATGACCATCAACGTGGCGTCGCTCACCCGGCCGATCGCGGCGGCGTCGGTCCCAGCCAGCACGGGCGGCGAATCGACGATCACGTGGTCGTACACGGTCTCGGCCCAGCCGAGCAGGTCGGCAAAACGGCCTCCCAGGAGCAGTTCCGAGGGATTCGCCGGCCTGCGACCCGACGGGATGATGTCGATCGGCACGTCCCCGGATCGGCAGATCGAAGCCAAGGCCGTCTCGGCGAGCGGCTGCGAACTCGCGAGGATCTCCGCGAGCCCCGGACGGGACCGCTCACCGATGAGCGTGGTCAGGCCCGGCTTTCGCATGTCGCCGTCGATGAGCAGCACCCGCTTTCCAGCCTGATGGTAGGCGATCGCGAGATTCACGCTCACGGTCGTCTTCCCGTCGCCCGGCTCGGAACTCGTCACGGAGACCCGCTGCGCGTCGCCGTCGCTCATGACGATCACCGTACGGAGCGTGCGGAATCCCTCGCTCGCGGCATCGGACGACTCCTGCCACATGTGCGCCTTCGCAAGGCCCGTGGCGTCGTCGTCGCCCGCTTCGTCATCGTGGTTGAGCGCGGCGATCGTCGCGAGTGTCCGCAGGCCGAAACGGCTTTCGAGGTCGGCGGGCGACCGCACGCGGTCGTCGAGGCTGTCGAGGATCACGACCAAGGCCGCGCCGGCGACGAGCCCTGCCGCCGCGGAGAAGAGCACCGTCAGCTTGAGCCGCGGCGACACGGGATTCAAAGGCACGACGGCCTCCCTCACGACGGTCGTCTTGACGCCGCCGTGCTCCTGGCGGAGGTCGATGCTCGCGATCTGGCCGAGGATCGTGTTGCGAAGCTCCCGCAGCCACCGCAGGTCGTGCTCGACGATGTCGAGCTTCGCGATCTCGTTCGCGAACCCGATCGATTCCTTCTTTGCCGCCTCGTAGCCATCGTTCAGCCATGCCTCGTGCCGGGTCGTCGCCTCGAGCTTCTGACGCAGGATCTGCTCCACCGCCCGGGCGACCGCGGCGTCGTCACCGCCGAGCAGCGGCCCGTCACCAAAACCGTCGAATCGCTTGAGATACGCCTCGACCTGGCCGATCTTCTTCCGCCTCTCGATCACCCGCGGATGGTTGTCACCGTAATACTCGAGCAGGGTTTCCAATTGGGCGCGATCCTCGATGAGCTGCTTCTCGAGCGACACGCGGGTCTCCTTGTCGCGCCCCCCCAGCCCCATCGATTCGAGGAAGATCTCCTTGCCGAGCGTCTCCTCGATCGCCATGAGGCTCTTGCGGAGATCATCCCCCCTCTGCATCGACTCGACGAGGGCATGGTGGGTGGCCTGGAGCGCGAGCCGCTTCTTCTGTGTCTCGACGAGCGCGGCGTTGAGCTGGATCGCCCGCTCGACGAGCGGGTGGGCGTGCTTGCCGTCGTTCTTGATGCCGAGGTCTCCGACCCGCTCGCGGATCACGAGATACTCCCGCTGCTTGTCCTGGATCTTCGTGTCGACCGACTCCTTCTCTTTGTTGAGCGTCTCGACGAGCGTGCCGGCCTTCCCCTTGTGCGACTCCTCCATGAACCGCGAGTAGGACTGCACCACCGCTCCCAGGACGGCCGCGGTCAGCTCGGGCTGTGGCGATCGGAACCGCAGTTCGATGAGGTTCGTCTGCCGCACGCCGCGGATCTTCAGGAACTCCGCGATCCGCCGGGCGGCCCGCTCCGGATCCTGCGTTCCCAGAAGCGCCCGCTGCGCTGGCTCGAGGATCACCGCCGCCGCCTGGAGGACGAGCGGACTCGACAGCAGCTTCTCGTAGGTCGCCATCGCGGTGAGCTCGTCGCGACCCGCGGCGAGCGACGTCCTCAGCGACTCCCGCTGAGCGTCGACCACGAGAATCTCGGTCGCCGCCTCGAAGATCCGCTCGGCCGTCGCGAAGTAGAACCCGCCGAGCCCGAGGCTCACGGCGAGGCAGCCCGCCAGCACGAGCCGGCGCCGCCAGAGCAGGCCAAGGAGCCTCACCGCCCGCTGGACGAGCAGCTCCTGGGAATCCGCGGTCACCGCCTCGCTGTCGATCATGGACTGCCTTTCCCGGCCGAGAGTCACGAGGGGGTCAGAACATCGGGACGCTCGCGGCGAAGCCGAAGCGGAAGATGTTCGTGATGAGGTAGTTCATGGTGGTCTGCGGCGTCTCCTCGATGCTCACGACGTCCCCTGGAGCAAGCCGGATGTTGGATGCATCGTCGTGCTTGGCCGCGGCGAGGCTTGTCCTGATCACCACGGGCTCCTTCTCGCCCCGCACATGCCGCTTCACGATGATCTTGTCGGCCCAGGGATTGCTCCGCTCGCCCGCCAGCGCGATCGCATCGAGGAGCCGCAACTGCTTGTTCACCGGCATCTCGTACTGGCCCGGCTTGCGGACCAGGCCGATCACGTTGATCGGCTCCGGGTCCCGCGTCTCGACCCGGACGATGTCGCCGTCGCGGAGCTGGACGTCGCGGCCGCTCGCGGGGTCGAGATCGGCAAGATCGATCCGCATGAACGTGTCGGGCTGCGGCAGCGGGGATGGTTCGCCGGCATCGGAGAATGCTGCAGCAGGCCGCACATCTCCCTGAACGCCGCCCGCCATCGCCTCGCCTTCGGCAGTCGGACGCGACACGGCCAACGCATGCCGACGCACCTCGATCACGGTGCCCGCGCTCTTGTTGAGCGAGCCGGCGGCGACGAGCGCCGCCAGAAGCGTGCTCTGCCCCCGGGGCAACTCCTGCACGCCCTGCTTCTCCACCGCACCGATCACGGTGACCCGGTTGATCGCCTTCTTGCGGATGGTGACGGTGACCTGCGGGGCCTTGTAGAGGCCTCGCCCCACGGAGGCTTTCGCGATCGCCTCCTCCGCCGCGAAGGGCTCGAGGCCTGCGAGACGCACGGGGCCTACGAGCGCGAGCGTCGCCACCCCCTCGTCGTCGAGCCGCACCGGCGTGGGAGCCACCTGCCCCGCCGGCTCGAGGCCGCTGGCGATCGTGACGTCGATGACGTCCTGCGGCTCGAGGACGTCACTGGCCGCCGTCGGCATCGAGAGCCTGCCGAGGTCGGCCGTCCTGACGTTGCCGATTGCAGCCGCCTGGTAGTGGGCCGGCATCCTGGAGGCCTTCACGACCCTTCGGGCACAGCCCGGCAGCGGTGCGACGGCGAGCATCGTCACGACGACGACGAGTAATCGTGAGGGGAGCGACATGTCGAGGCCGGCACGCGGGACCGCGGACGGGCGACGGGGCGACCGTCGAACTGCTCACGTCCGCGACGGGGACATGTAGCGGACTCCCCCCATCGGGTGCCACGGCTCTTTTTTGCCGCCAGCCCCCTCATGTTCCGCGGCTTTGCCAGCCTTCCCCGCCGCTACGGTATTCACAGCAAACGTCCGGAAGCCCGCGGACAGCCCGGCCTCACGGGCTTGCGGGCTTCTGTGACGTCGCGATCGGGATCGCGATCGCCGCCCCGATCCCGGCGCCGACAAGCGCCGTGGTCGCCAGCGGATAGTTCGCGAAGGCCCGCTTGAGCGGTCCGCGTCGCGGCGGGTCGGGCTTTCGCCTCGGGGGCGGGCAGTCGTCGCAGCAGCTCACGTGGGCGACCTGCTCGACTTTCGGCGGAGCCGCCTCCTTGGGCCAGAGCCGGTAGCTTTCCGTGGTCGACCCGGCACGAATCTCGTGGACCCCCTCCCGCAGGCCCGCCACGCGGAAGGCGCCGCTGCCGTCGGTCTGCGTGGTGGCGACGACGCCGCCGGCGAACATGACCTCGACCTGCTTGGCTGGCAACGGCCGGCCAGATTCGGTGGTCACCTTGCCGACGAGGACGCCCTCTTCGTCGATCACGACATCCTCGACCTCGACGACCTCGACCGTGGCGTTCTCGTCGTCTGCGGCGACGCACGCCAACGGCTGGCCGAGCAGCCCGAGCAGGCACGCGTACGTGCCGAATCGCTTCAACGAAGCCGTGATGATCATCGCAGCCCATCCTTCCTTCGACGTTCGAACTCGATGCGGGGCATGCCGGATCATCGAAACATCCAGAACAATCCCACCCGCCGATTCACTTCGGCGTCGGCACCGGCTGCGCATGAGGAAACTTCAGCGGGAGTCAGCCTGCCGAACGGGCAAACCAACCCCCTCCCTTGCGGGGACGACCGGAACTTCCCGCCGAGATGGCGTCGGCGCCATCTGCCACCTTCGCCGGATTTTCGCAGACCACCCGATCTGCCAACTCGGCGTCGGCGAGATTCGCGACCGCATCGCGGGCCGCCGAAAGCCCGAACGGCCGCCGGCTCGTGTCGTGCGCGTCGCTGGCGACGAAATGGACGAGCCGCTTCCGCACGCACCACTCGGCCATCTTTTTTGCCGTGCCGCCAAAGCCGCCGGTGAGGCTGCCGGCCGTGATCTGGATGAGCCCGCCGGCGCGGACGACCTCGGACACCGTTTCCAGTCGGGCCTGCATCCCGCGATTTCGCTCAGGGTGCGAGAGGATCCCCGTGAGCCCCTGCTTGGAGAGCGCCGCGAGCAGCGGGTCGAGTGGGAAATAGACTTCGTGCGGAAGCTCGAGAAGCACGTGCCTTCCGCGGTCGGCGAGCGTGAGCACCTCGCCCCGCCGCAGGAGCGCAGGCAGTTCGGGCTCGATGCGGACGTCCGCGCCCGGCAGCACCTCGAGCGCGATCCCCGCAGCCGTGATCGCCTCGTTGAGCGATGCGACGGCGTCGCGGATCGCCGTCGCCGTGACGTGGGAGTTGCCGCCAAGCTGGTGGGGCGTCGCGATGACCGTCCGCGCCCCATCCCGCGATGCCACGGCAGCCATCGCCAGCGATTCCTCGAGATCGCTCGCGCCGTCGTCGATCCCGGGAACGACGTGGCAGTGGATATCGGTGTAGGGAACGACGGCCATGATCGCGAAACGATGGCAGGCGGCGGCACGCGAGACAATCCCAAAAAGAGGTCGCCCCCGCCCAAAAAGAGGTCGCCCCCCGCGTCGGCTCGGGTATAACACCGCGCATGAAGATCGTCATTCTCGATGGCTACACAACCAATCCCGGCGACCTCTCGTGGGCGCCGGTAGAGTCACTCGGCCCCTGCTCGATCCACGACCGCACTCCCGACGCCGAGACGGTCGCCCGGGCCGCCGGCGCCGACATCGTCGTCACGAACAAGACCGTGCTCGACCGTCGCACGATTCAAGCGATCCCGGGGCTGCGGGCGATCGCGCTGCTCTCGACCGGCACGAACGTCGTCGACCTCGCCGCCGCGAGGGAACGTGGCATCCCGGTGATGAACGTCCCGGAATACAGCACGCCCGACGTCGCCCAGGCCACCTTCGCGCTGTTGCTAGAACTGACCAACCGTACCGGCCACCACGCGGCGCTCGTCCGCGACGGGGCCTGGAGCCGCTGCGAGGACTTCTGCTTCTGGGAGGGGGAGCTCGTCGAGATCGCGGGCCTCACGCTCGGCATCGTCGGCTACGGCAAGATCGGCCGCGCCGTGGCGGCCGTCGCCCGCGGCTTCGGCATGAAGGTGGTGGCGAGTCGGCGAACCGCGACGGGCCGTGCAGCCGACGACGACGGCACCCCGTTTCTCGACCTCGACTCGCTCTTCGCGGAAGCCGACGTCGTGAGCCTCCACTGCCCGCTCACGCCGGAATCGGCGAAGCTTGTGAGCGCCGCGAGGATCGCGCGGATGAAGCCGACGGCCTACCTGATCAACACCGCCCGCGGCGGCCTCGTCGACGAGACCGCGCTTGCCGAAGCCCTCCACGCCGGCCGGATCGCGGGGGCCGGCCTCGACGTGCTCACCACCGAGCCGCCGGCGGCCGACAACCCGCTCATCTCGGCCCCCAACTGCATCGTCACGCCCCACGTCGCGTGGGCCGCGAAAAAGGCGAGGGAGCGGCTGATCCTCGAGGTCGCCGAAAACCTCCGCGATTTTCTCGCGGGCCGCGACCGCAACGTCGTCAACCGCTGACGCGCCGACGGCCGGCCGACGGAACGGGTCATGGAAACCGGGCCACGATCCTCAAGGGCCCGCCGCTGCCACCGCCGATCTTCATCGGAAGGGCCGCCACGAACGCCCCCGTTTCCGGGAGCCGGCTGAGATCCGCCACGTTCTCGAAGATCGGCACGTTGCCGCCGCAGAGCGCGACATGGGCCCCGAAGAGCGTCGAAGGACCGTGGTCGATGCTCGCGGTGTCGATGCCGACCGCCTTCGGCCGCCGCTGCTCGACAAGCCACTTCGCCGCCGCGGGGGAGAGCCCGGGGAAGTGCAGGTCGGCCACGGCCTGCGGCCCGCGGTTCTCAGTGCCGAGATAGCGGAGCCGGTCGGGCCAGCGATCGGCCCATCCGGTCCGCAGGAGCACGATCACGTCGACGAGCCGGCGGCCCGTCCGCTCCTCCCACGCGAAGAGGTCGCCGGGCGTGATTTCATAATCCGGGTCGCCTTCGCAGGCCTTCCGAACGTCGATCACGACGGCCTCGCCGCAGAGCCGATCGATCTCGACCTCGTCGACCGTATGCCGCCCTTCGTGGAAATGAATCGGCGCGTCGAGGTGTGTGCCGCCGTGCTCGGCGGAGGCGAACCGGTTCGCCGCGTAGTAGTAGCCCTTCGCCGTCGGCCCGTTGTCGCCACGATCGAACCGGAAGCCGGCCTCCGTCGGCCAGTAGATCGTCGAAGCATCGAACGGGTGAGTCAGGTCGATCCACTCGCCAGACGGCACGATCGGCATGGCGGGCTTCCCGCCGCACCCGGCACAGGCGATCCAAGCCGCCACGATGCCCGCCACGGGTTTCATCGCCGGCCCCGCTCCCGCCTGAGGATCATGAGGTCGTCGGCTTCGCTGCGGACGTCGCCCGCCGCCAGCGGCTTGGCCAGGAGCATCCCCGCCACGAACCCGGCCACGTGCGCCGAGTAGGCAACGCCACCGCCGCCCGCGCCCGACTGGTCGAAGAGACCGCTGACGACCTGGAAGAGAAACCAGATCCCGACGGCCACGTAGCCCGGCACGTCCACGATCATCCGCAGCATCATCACGCTCACGCGGCGGGCGGGGTGCAAGACGAGGTAGCCGCCGAGCACGCCCGAGATCGCGCCGGAGGCGCCGAGGCAGGGCGTCAACGACGCCTCCCCGGAGCTGTTGAGCGCGACGAATGCGAGCGATGCGATCACGCCCGTCGCAAGGTAGAAGATCAGGTACTTCAGGTGCCCCATGTCGTCCTCGACGTTGTCACCGAATATCCAGAGGAACCACATGTTGCCCGCCAGGTGCATGATGCTGCCGTGCATGAAGATCGCCGTGAGGAGCGTGAGCCAGACGGGGATCGGCGTGGGCTCGAGCCCCGGAACCTCCATCGACATCGTCTGCCCCTGCACCGAGATCTCCCGGACTGAGGGTTCGGTGACCACGTCCCGGCCGCTCAGGATCTCCGCCGGCACCTGGCAGTAGGCGAGGGTGACGGCGTTGTTGGCCCCCATCTGCTGGAGCACCACGAACACGAAGATATTCGCGGCGATCAGCACCACCGTCACGATTGGAAAGATCCGGCGGTCGGAATTGTCGTCGGCGATGGGGAAGACCATGGGTGGCCCCGGGGTGATGGAAAATGCTGGATTTTGGCGATGAAGTTCTCCATAATACAGCCGTCCGGGGCAAAACCACCGAGGCAGCCATGGCTAGGCGCAAGCACGTTCCCCGGTCCGCACCCATTTGCCTCGAGCCGCTCGAGGCGAGGCTTTGTCTTTCGGCGTCGGCAGATGCGGCGCGAACCTGGCTCATCGAGTGGGGCGGAAGTTCCGTCGAGGCCCACCGCGACGCCTGGATTGTGAAGTCGGTGGCAGACAAGCCCGGTATCAGTGCGGGCAAGCCCGGTATCAGTGCGGGCAAGCCCGGTATCACTGCGGGCTTCCATGGCTCGCTCGGCGGACCGAACTGGTCGGCCCGTGACATAGGCGAGGGGTTCTACTCGCTCTCCACGCCGGGCGCGACCGTGCAAGATGTCACGGCATGGGCCGCCGCGACCACGGGTGTCGCCTCCATCGAGCCTGATTTCGTCCTCGCCTCGCGGGCGATCCCGAACGACACGTCGTTCGGCCAACTCTGGGGGCTCCACAACACCGGCCAGTCGGGCGGCACGGTCGACGCCGACATCGACGCGCCGGCAGCGTGGGACATTACCACAGGATCCCGCAGCGTCGTCGTCGCGGTGATCGACACCGGCATCGACACGTCGCACCCCGACCTCGCCGCGAACATCTGGCGGAATCCGCGGGAGACGCCCGGCAACGGCATCGACGACGACGGCAACGGGTTCATCGACGACATCAACGGCTGGGACTTCGCCAACGGCGACAGCAATCCCTTCGACGACAACGGCCACGGCACGCACGTTGCCGGCACGATCGGCGCGGTCGGCGACAACGGCCGCGGCGTCGCGGGCGTCGCCTGGCAGGTCTCGATCATGGGGCTGAAGTTCCTCTCCGGCTCCGGCAGCGGCTCGACGAGCGGGGCGATCGCGGCGATCAACTACGCCACGCAGATGCGTCGCGACTTCGGCATCAACATCGTCGCGACCAACAACAGCTGGGGGGGCGGTGGCTCCTCGACTTCCCTGCGGGACGCGATCCAGGCAGGCGGCAACGCCGGGATCCTGTTCGTGGCCGCCGCCGGCAACGAGTCGAACGACAACGACGCAAGCCCTTCCTATCCGGCGAGTTACACGAGTTCCTCGATCATCTCCGTCGCCGCGACGAACCGCTTCAACCAGATGTCGGACTTCTCGAACTACGGTGCCACGAGCGTCGATCTCGCCGCTCCCGGCGAGAGCATCTATTCGACGACGCCGGGCAACTCCTACGCAAGCTACAGCGGCACGTCGATGGCGACGCCCCACGTCACCGGCGTCGTGGCCCTGCTCGCCGCGGCGGCGCCGCAGGCGACGGCCTCCCAGATCCGCTCGGCGATCCTCGCGAGCACGACCCCCGTGGCCGCCCTCGCGGGCAAGGTGGCGACGGGCGGCCTCCTGAACGCGGCGGCCGCCCTGCAGGAGCTCGTCGGCAGTGCCGACCTCCGTGCGAACATCCGCGACGTCTCGCCCGACCCCCGCACCGACGCGGTCGCCTCGATCGTGATCGAGTTCAACCGGCCGGTGACCGGGTTTGACGAGGGCGACCTGCGACTCACGCGAAACGGCATCCCCGTCCCGCTCGATGCCGCTTCGCTCGACGCGACGCCCGGCAACGCTTCGCTCTGGACGCTTTCCGGCCTGGCCGGGCTGACGTCGGAAGTCGGCAGCTACACGCTGTCGCTGCCGGCCGCCGGCAGCGGCATCGTCGACGGCGGCAGCTCGCCGCTTTCGGCCAATGCCTCCGAGTCGTGGCAGGTGGTTCCGCCTCCGCCGCCCGCCCCGGGAGAGCCGAACGACTCGATCGCCTCCGCCGTCTCCGTCACGCTCGTCGGCGGGCGGGCGACCGTCACGGGTTACGTCGGCAACGGTGCGTACGACGGAGCCGACGTCGACCTGCTCGCCGTGACGCTCGTCGCGGGGGCGACCCTCACCGTCGATCTCGACGCCCGAACCCTCCCCCAGCCCTCCTCGCTCGATTCCTACGTCCGACTCTTCAACGCCCCGGGCGTCGAACTTGCCTTCAACGACGATTTCGACGGGTCGCTCGACAGCCGTCTCTCGTACACGGTCGCCGCGGGCGGCACGTACTACGTCGGGGTTTCCTCTTACGGCAACGGCTCCTACGACCCGCTCATCGCCGGCAGCGGCACTCAGGGATCCACGGAGGGGGAATACTCGGTGGCGATCACGGCCGAGCTTCCGCCGCTCGTGGCCGACATCATCGACGTGACGCCCGACCCGCGGCTCAGCGGCGTCGAGGCGATCCTGTTCGAGTTCAACCGTCCCGCGAGGAACGTCGGGCTCGAGGACTTCCAGCTCACGCGAAGCGGCGTCGTCGTGCCGCTTACGACCGCCACGCTCGCGCCGATCAACGATGTCGTATGGTCGCTCGGCAACCTCTGGGATCTCACGAGCGCCCCCGGCGGTTACACGCTCGTGCTTCGCGCCGGCTCGAGCGGGATCGTGGACGACAACGGCATGCCGCTCTCCGCCAATGCCTCCGACTCCTTCACCGTCTCGCCGCCGGTCATCGTGACCGACGCCGGCGACACGATCGCGAAGGCCGTGAGAATCGACGCCACTGCCGCGATACGGTCGAGCGTGCGGCTGCCGGGCCAGGTCGGCGACGGAAGCAAGGGGGCGAAGGACGTCGATTTCTACAGGATCTCGCTCGCCCGCGGGCAGCGGCTCGTGATCGACCTCGACGCGGCGAGCCTCCCGGTGAAGTCGCCGCTCGACGGCTACTTGAGGCTGTTCAACTCCAGCGGCAGGCAGGTCGCGAGCAACGACGACTTCAACGGCTCGGCCGACAGCCTCATCTCCTTCACCGCGCGGACCGCAGGCACCTACTACGTCGGCGTCTCTGGGTTCGGCAATTCCTCCTACGACCCGACGAGGGCGGGCTCGGGGCGAACCGGCTCGACCGGTGGCTACGAGATCGCCTTCTCGATCCAGGCTGCGTCGCAGATCGGCTCGACCGTCAGCGTGATGGGATTCGCCGACGCGGCGCCTTCCCGTCGATCGCTGTCGCTTCATGCCGCGTTCGCGGCGATGGCGGAGTGGGGCAGGCCGCCGCTTCGCCGTCCGGGATTCCCTCGCTAAACCATGCCGGCTCAGGGCTTGCCGGCCGGCCTTGCCGCACGTTGACCCGGCGAGCTCTCCGCCTCCGCCATCTTCTGCTCGATCCAGCCGTCGACGCTCCAGGGGCCGGGACCATAGGCAGCGAGCATCAAAAGCCCGCCGCCGATAGCGAGGTTCTTCATGAAGTGCCACGTTTCGCTGAACCGCGTGTTCACGTCCTGCACCTTCCAGAAGTCGTGGTAGTAGAACGTCGCCGCGGCGAGAAACGCGAAGAGGAAGAGCGCGCCGACCCTGGCCCAGGCGCCGGCGATCACCGACAGGCTGCCGATCAGGAGGACGCCGATCGCACAGAACAGCGCGAGCTTCGGCTGCGGCACGCCCTCCATCGCCATCCTCGCGGCCGTCGCCTTGAAGTCGGGAATCTTGTAGGCGATCGTGAGCCATAGGAAGACCGTCGTCAGCATCAGTCGGGCGAGCAGCGTCATGGTCCCTTGCACGATCGTCGCCATGGGGAATGCCTCGCGAAATGCCTCTCCGCCGGGGATCATCCGCTACCTGCGGCCACGGCGCCGGAATGGTCGCGGAACCGGGCGGTCGGTGGCAAGGGCTGTTTTCAGCGGGCTTCGGCCACGTTCCAGGCGGGCTCGTCCCGGGTGATGCAGTGGATCGCCCCGCGTCCCCAGACGAGGTCGCGGCAGTCGACCGGCTCGATGGAGCGACCCGGAAAGCAGTCGGCGAGGGTGCGGAGGGCTGCGGCATCGGTCGCCCCGCCGAACACCGGCACGAGCACCGAGCCGTTCGTGACGAGGAAATTGAGGTGGCTCGCCGGCAATTGCACGCCGTGACGCTCGAACCGCGGCGGGATGTCGATCGGGATCACCTCGAGCCGACGGCCGCGTGCATCCCGCATTCCCACGAGCCGCTGCAGGTTCGCCTCGAGATCCGCATGGTTGGGATCGCCCGCGTCCGGCTGCCTCGCCGCGACGACCCGGCCCGGCGCCGTGAAACGTGCGATCTGGTCGATGTGGCCGTCGGTGTCATCGCCCGCCAGCATGCCGTCGAGCCAGAGCACGGAGTCCACGCCGAGCAGGTCGCGAAGCATCCTCTCGGCATCGGCTCGCGTGAGGCCGGGATTGCGACGCGGATCGACGACGCACCGCTCGTTCACGAGGAGCGTCCCTTCGCCATCGGTCTCGATCGCGCCCCCTTCGAGCACCATGTCCGGACGAATGATCGGCAGCGACTCGCTCGCGGCGATCCGCCCCGACACGGCGGCGTCGAGATCCCATGGCGGATACTTGCCCCCCCAGGCGTTGAACGGCCAGCAGACGGCCACCGGACGGAGCGGGCGGCCGGACCGCGGCAGGAGAAACACGGGCCCGGAGTCGCGGATCCAGCCGTCGCTCGTGAAGACTTCGAGGAACGACAGGTTCGACGTGCCTTCGAGATGCCGCTTCGCGTCGGCGAGTGCCCGGCCTCCAGCCACGATTCGCACCGGCTGATGCCTCGCGATCGCCCTCGCCACCGTCGCATAAACGCCCGGAATCGGGTCGAAGTGGCCGGGCCAGGTCGCGAGGCGATGCGGCCAGGCGAGGAACGTGGCCGCCTGCGGCTCCCACTCCGCGGGCAATCGGTAGTCGTCACGGAGATCCACGTCATCGCCCCCAACGATCGAGCAGGCCGCCGTAGGCGTCGATCCGGCGGTCGCGGAAGAAGGGCCACCGCGTCCGCGACCACTCGATCCGGTCGAGATCGCACTCCACGACGAGCGTCTCGGGCGCGTCGTGGCCCGCCTTCACGAGCACTTCGCCGCTCGGCGCGTAGACGACGCTCGCCCCCCAGAACCTCAAGCTTCCTTCGCGACCGGTGCGATTCACCGCGACGACGAACACACCATTGGCGATCGCATGGCTGCGGAGCATCGTGTCCCAGGATTCATACTGGGCGCGGTGGAGCGATTCCTCGCCATCGAGCCAGCCGATCGCCGTGGGATAGAAGATCGCCTCGGCCCCGGCCATCGCCGTGAGCCTTGCCGCCTCGGGATACCATTGGTCCCAGCAGACGAGCGGGCCGACGTGGAGCGTCCGCGGCTTTGCCTCTCGCGGGCCGATCGTAGTCGGAACCGCCATGAAGCCGGTGTCGCCCGGCGCGAAGTAGAACTTCTCGTAGTAGTGCGGGTCGTCGGGGATGTGCATCTTGCGGTAGATGCCGACCTGCTCGCCGTCGCGGTCGATCACCACGGTCGTGTTGTGAAAAAGCCCGTCGGCCCGCCGCTCGAAGACGCTGCCGACGATCGCGACGCCGTGCTGCCGCGCCGCTTCGCGGAGCCGCTCTGTGAGCGGCCCTGGCACCCGCTCCGCCTCGGTGAACTTCCCGTGGTCTTCCGCCTGGCAGGGATACTCGCCTGCGAACAGCTCCTGGAGGCAGACGATGTCGGCGCCGCCGGCCGCCGCCTCCGCGATGCCCGCGAGGCCCTGGGCGACGTTCCTGTCGCGGTCGCCCGTGCAGGCCGACTGCACGAGACCGATCCGCACGACCGCGGGCTTCGAGGACCTGGATGAGTGCTTCATGCAGGTATGGTACGTTGCCGGTAGCATCCTTGCAGCCATGCGCACGGCCCTCTGGCGAATCACGCTCCTCTCCTTGGCCTTCGCGTCAGCCCTCCGCGCCGGCGAGCCGGTCTCCTTCTCCCCCGGCCCTGACGAACGCTACCGCTCGCTGCTCTACGAGGTGCGTTCCGGCGGCGGCGATCCCGCGTTCGTCTACCACCGCGAGAACGGCTGGAAGCAGGTGCCCGACGAGGACGGCGGCACGTGGCCGTTGCCCGTCATGTCCGCCGAGAACCACTGGGTCAGCCTCTCGGCCGAGGGCGACGTTCGCCTCACGATCCGCGCCGTCGGCATCAAGGCGGTGAAAGCGGAGCTGCTACCCGAGCGACCCGGCAACACCGTAAGCGTGGCGGCAGACGGCAGCGTGCTGGTGAAACTGAAACATTCCGCGGAGCATCCCGGCTACTACTTCGTGCGGATCAACGGCGCGCACGGCGACCGGCATCCGCTCTTCATCTTTGCCGACCCGCCCGAGACCGACGTGCCGGCCCGGGGGCCCGGCGTGCACTTCTTCGGCCCGGGCGTCCACGACATCGGGCCGCACTACGCAGTGAATGCAGGCGAAACGGTCTACCTCGCCCCCGGCGCCGTCGTCCGCGGCACGATCACCGCCCGTGGCGCAAACGTCCGAATCTGCGGCCGCGGTGTGCTCAGCGGCGAACTGCTCCAGGAAGAATGGATGCGGCACAAGCGCGGCCTCGTAGCCAGACCGAAGGACGCCCGCGGAACATGGGGCATCGCCCCGATGGTCTGGAACGAACAGTACGGCGGCAGCACCACCGTCGATGGGATCACGATCATCGATGCGCCCAGCTACAACCTGACGTTCTTCGGCACGTTCGCAGTCCGCAACGTCAAGCTCCTCTCCTGGAACTACAGCACCGACGGCGTCGGCGGAGGCCCTGGCGTGGTCGAGCATTGTTTCTTCAAGGTGAACGACGACGTGTTCACGATCTACTACCCCGGGCGGACGATCCGGAATGTGGTCATCTGGAAGCAGATGAACCAGGCCGTCTTCCAGCTGGGCTACGGCTACCCGCAGGCGGTGACGGACGTCCTGGTCGAGAAGGTCGAGATCATCCGCGACGAGACCGAGACCCAGAACGGCCACCGCGGGATCATCGTCCTGTGCGCCTCCAAGGGATGCCGCTTCGCCAACGTGCGGTTCGCGGACGTCAAGATTTACGGCGACACGCTCAACCTGCTCGCCATCGACAACCTCGACCAGGACACGCCCTGGGCGACGAAGATCAAGGACGTGACCCTACGGGAGATCGACCTCGTGCTCGAGCGGGTGACGGTCACCGGCACGGAGCGGGGCCGATGGTGGGGGCCTTTCAAGGACCGCGAGGGCCAGCCGATGCGGTCGCGGCTCCGCACGGCCGATCCGGGGAAGATCCTCGTGCGGTTCGAAGACGTGTCGATCGGCGGCGTGCGGCTCGAATCGGAAAAGGACTTCCCGAACGGACTCGAAACGCAGGGCGACGTGAGGCTCGAGTTCCGCTGACCGTGCTTGAATACCCTTGGAGCCCGAGGCGAGAGCCGAGGGAATGCGGCATCCATGGTTTCCCTCCCGCGCATCACGGCGTGAGCGCCGCCCGCAGGACCGGCTCGAAGATGTCGGCCTGCCGCATGAAACCGAGGTCGCTCGCGTGCGAGGCGTCGGTGGCCCCTTCGGTATCGTCGCCGTAGAGATGATCCCCCTCGATGTAGTAGAGATCCTTCACCCCCTCCTTCACGAGCCGCTCGTGGGCCGCCTTCAACGCCGCATGATTGGAGTCGTGGTGCTTGTCGCGGTCTGGCAGGATCCAGGAATTCGTGTTGCGACGGTCCTCCACCAGCACGATCGGCGTGGTGGGCCGGGCATCCCGCAACTGCTTCACGAGCGGTACGCACTTGGCGGCGACCTCGGCGGCTCCCATGTTGGGCAGGCAATCGATCACATACACCGCCGCATCGACTTCCGTCAGCAGGCTGCCGACAGCCGGATCCATTTTGCCGTTGCCCGAGAACCCGAGGTTCAGCACCGGCATGTCGAACCGTCGTCCGAGGATCGCCGTATGCACCATGCCAGGCCGTGAAGCGCAGGCGCCGTGCGTGATCGACGTGCCGTAGAACACGATCGGCTTGCCGGTCCGCGGCGGCAGCCCTTCGAAGGAGGCCAATGCCGGCACTCCGATCTCGAGCGACTCCACACCGTTGTAGAGCGGCAGGTAGGCGGCGTATTCCCGCATGCCCGAGGCGAGTCCCGCGATGACGATGGTCTCCACCGTCTGGCTGTCCGGCCTGGTCACCATCACCCACTTCCAGCGGCCCTTGTCGTCGCGGGCGTAGAGGTCGAGGCCGCTGACGCCCGTCGCCGGCATGTGGGGCATGCCGATCTGCGGCTTGGAGAGCTTGTAGCGGGCGTAGATCTCCCGCGCGTCGGTCTTGAAGCGGACCATCATGCCGGCGGTGTCGCGGCTGAGATTCCAGACGGCATCGGTCACGCGTCCTTCGGCCTTCGACGGAAACCTGTCGAACCACCGCCTGCGGTCCTGCTCGCCCCAGCCGCGGCCCTCGACGCCCCACGTCGTGACATCGTGCCACCGGGCGTCGCCGGGGATCTTCGTGCCAGCCTTCGCGGCAGGCGCCGCGGCGGGAGCCTGGGATTCGGCCGTCCGCGAGGAAAGGCACGCGGCCAGCGTCGCGATCGCGAGTGCGGCGGAAAGGCGGGACGACGTCGCGGTGAGATGCGGACTCATAGTCAGCCCGCCACGGCTTCCTCGAGCCGGGCCGCCGGCACGGGGAACTGCTCGGCGAGTTCGGCCACCTCGCGGCGGGTCGTCTCGACGACAGCCGCGTCGCCGGGGCTTTTCAGGGCCCGCAGGATCCAGGCGGCGATCCGCTTCATCTCGGCCGTCCCCATGCCGCGGGTCGTGAGCGCCGGCGTGCCCAGGCGGATCCCGGAGGGATCCATCGGCTTCCGCTCGTCGTAGGGAATCATGTTCTTGTTGCAGGTGATCCCGCAGCGGTCGAGCGTCTCCTCGGCGAGCTTGCCGCCGATCGAAAGCGGCGTGACGTCCACGAGCATGAGGTGGTTGTCGGTACCGCCGCTGACGAGTTTCACGCCGCCCGAGGCGAGCGCCTCGGCGAGCGCCCTGGCATTCGCCACCACCTGCTTCGCATAGGCCTTGAACTCGGGGCGGAGCGCCTCGGCGAAGGCAACCGCCTTGCCGGCGATCACGTGCATGAGGGGGCCGCCCTGCTGCCCGGGAAACACCGAGCGGTCGAGGGCCTTCGCGTCGGCCGCGCGGCACATGGCGATGCCGCCCCGCGGGCCGCGGAGCGTCTTGTGTGTCGTGCTCGTGACGAAGTCGGCCACGGGGACCGGATTGTCGTGGATGCCGGCGGCGACGAGCCCAGCGTAATGGGCCATGTCGACCATCAGCTTCGCGCCCACCTCGCGGGCGATCTCCGCAAACTTCCCGTGCGGAATCTCCCGCGGATAGGCGCTCGCGCCCGCCACGATCAGCTTCGGCTTGTGCTCGCGGGCGAGGCTCGCGATCTGGTCGAAGTCGAGACGGTGATCCTCACGGCGAACGCCGTAGTGCACGAACCGGTAGAGCACGCCCGAGGCATTGAGCTTCATGCCGTGGGTGAGGTGGCCGCCGTGGGCGAGGTCGAAGGCGAGCACGGTGTCGCCCGGGGCGATCGCCGTCATGTAGACGGCAGCGTTGGCCTGGCTGCCGGAATGGGGCTGGACGTTGACATGCTCGGCGCCAAAGAGTCTCTTGAGCCGCTCGCGGGCGAGATCCTCGACCTTGTCGACGAACTCGCAGCCGCCGTAGTAGCGGTGGCCGGGATAGCCCTCGGCGTACTTGTTCGTGAGCACGCTGCCCACCGCCTGCATCACGGCCGGGCTCGTGAAGTTCTCGCTCGCGATCATCTCGAGCCCTTCCTGCTGCCGCGTCTGCTCGGCGAGGATCGCCGAATGGACCTCCGGATCCTCCGATTCGATGAAGCTGAGCGAATGCGACCCGAGCACATTGTGAGATTGTGTCACTGCGGTCTCCTGAAAACTCCTGCGGGAAGCCCGTTGGTCATCGTCTGGGCTCCATCCGGACCCGCATTGTAGCCGACGTCCGCGACGGCGCTATGGCCGCCCGTCTACCCGCTGCGAAACATCGCCTCCACCCGCTGCCGCTCGCGATCGATCTGCTCGCCGCCGGCTCCCAGCCGTTCCAGGATCCGCACCGCGAAGGCGAGGGCCACCTCCCCTTCCGCCGCGAACACGTCCTCGGCGCCCGCCTTCTGCAGCTTTGGCAGTTCGCGGACGTATTGCGTGCGGGCGAGCACATGGATGCCCGGGTTGATCTCCTTCGCCCGACGGATGATTTCCTCGTCGAGGCCGCCCGCCCCCGAGGTGAGGATGAGGTTGGCCGCCCGGGCCACGCCCGCCTGCACGAGCACCTCGGGCCGGCTGGCGTCGCCATAGATCGCCCGAACGTCGAAGACCTTCAGCCGCCGCACCGTGTCGAGATTGAGTTCGATCACCGTCGGCTCGATCTCGTTGTCGAGGAGGAGCTCCGTGACGGTCTCGCCGACCGGCCCGTAGCCGACGACGATCGCCCGCCGGCTCGGCGGCTGCTCGTCGGCAGGCTGCTCATCGTCGGGCAGGGAGGCCGCAGGCAGCATTTGGCCGAGCCAACGCTCGAAAAGGTCGATCGACCGGTAGAGCAGCGGATTGAGCGTGATCGACACGATCGCCGTCGCCACGAGCGTGTTGACGGCATCGGCCGGCATCACGCCGAGCTGCGAGCCGAGGGAGGCGAGAATGAACGAGAACTCGCCGATCTGGGCGAGCGCCACCGCCACCGGCAGGGCGACCCGCCGCGGGTAGCCGAGCACCAGCACGATCGCGACTGCGGCGAGGGGCTTGCCCACGAGCACGATCGCCAGCGCCATGGCGATCGCCCAAGGCGAATGCATCGCCGCTACGGGATCGAAGAGCATCCCCACCGACACGAAAAAGAGCACCGCGAAGGCGTCGCGCATCGGCAGGGCGTCGGAGGCGGCCCGCAGGCTGAACTCGCTGCGGCCGACCACCATGCCGGCGAGGAACGCGCCGAGCGCCATCGACACGCCGAACACCTTCGCCGAGCCGACGGCGATCCCAAGCGCGATCACGAGCACGGCCAGTGTGAAGAGCTCCCGCGACCGGGTGGCGGCGATCCGCTCCATGACCCAGGGGATGACCCGGCCCCCGACCACGACGGTCATCGCCACCAGGGCCGTCATCTTCGCCGCCGCGACGGCGAGCGAGACCGCGATCTCGGCCGGAGCCATCGCTTCACGTCCCGCCACGGCGGGCAGCACGACGAGCGCCACCACCGTGAGCAGGTCCTCGACGACGAGCCAGCCGACCGCGATGTGGCCGGCCCGCGTGTGGAGGTCGTTGTTGTCGGAGAGCACGCGGATGAGCACGACGGTGCTCGCGACCGCAACGGCGCCACCGAAGATCACCGCCGTCGGCCACTCCCAACCCAGCAGCCGGCCGGCCAGCGCCCCGAGAAGCGTCGCCACGCCGCTTTGCACGAGCGCCCCTGGCACGGCCACCCGGCGCACGGCGAGCAGCTCCCGGAAATGAAAATGCAGTCCCACGCCGAACATCAGCAGGATCACGCCGATCTCCGCGAGCTGCTCGGCGAGCCCACGGTCGGCCTGGAATCCGGGCGTCGCCGGCCCGACGGCGACGCCCGCAAGGAGGTAGCCCACGATCGGCGACAGCCGCAGCTGCTGCGTGATGAAGCCGAGCACGAGCGCGGCGGCGAGGCCGCCGGTAAGCGTGAGGATGAGGTCGATGTCGTGCATGGCGGGCGGCGGCTTGGCCGCTCAGAAGTAGCCCTCCCGCTTCTTCTTTTCCATCGAGCCGGCCTCGTCCTTGTCGATCAGCCGCCCCTGCCGCTCGCTCGTGTTCGCCAGAAGCATCTCTGTGATCACCTCCGGCACGGTCGTGGCGGTCGACTCGTGGGCCGCCGTCAGCGGATAGTCGCCCATCGTGCGAAACCTCACCCGCTTCACGACGGGCGCCTCCCCGGGCTTCAGGCGAAACCGCTCGTCGTCGACCATGATCCACTGGCCTTCGCGGTCGACCACGGGCCGCTCCGCCGCGAAGTAGAGCGAGACGAGCGGGATCCGCTCGCGGTGGATGTATTGCCAGACGTCGAGCTCCGTCCAGTTGGAGAGAGGGAAGACGCGGATGTTCTCACCGCGGTTGATCCGCGTGTTGTAGAGGCTCCAGAGCTCCGGCCGCTGGTTCTTCGGGTTCCACTGGTGGTGCGCGTCGCGGAAGGAAAAAACGCGTTCCTTGGCCCGCGACTTCTCCTCGTCGCGGCGTCCGCCGCCGAGCGCCGCGTCGAAGCGGTGCATGGTGAGCGCCTCGATGAGTGCATGCGTGTTCATGGTCGGCGTGTAGACGCTGCTCGGGTGGTCGAACGGGTTCATGCCCGATGCGATCGCCCGCTCGTTGACGTGCACCATCAGCTTGAGCCCGTGCTCGGCACAATAGCGGTCCCGGAACGTGATCATCTCGCCGAAGTTCCAGGTCGTGTCGATGTGCAGGAGCGGAAAGGGCACCGGCCCGGGCGCGAAGGCCTTGCGGGCGACGTGCAGCATGCACATCGAGTCCTTGCCGATCGAGTAGAGGAGCACGGGGTTCTCGAACCCGGCCGCGACCTCCCGGATGATGTGAATCGCCTCGGCTTCCAGGGCGTCGAGATTCCGCAATCCGTAGGTCATGCTTCGTCGATCCTTCAGGAGAGTCGCTCGTCAGGTGAACAGCCGTCGCTTCGCCTGGTCGGCGATGAGACGGACGGCCGGATGGGTGATCCGCCGCTCGACGGAGATACCGTAGAACCTCTCCCTCACGCGGTCGAGTTCACCGACCCAGGCAACCTTGTAGCGGCGGCAGATCTCGCGGCGGACGACGGTCGGCGCAGCGAACAGGCCGAGCCCGTGCTCGCCGAGCGTCTGCAGCATCGCCATGTCCTCGACCTCGCCGACCACCCTCGGCTGGATGCCATGGACGTCGAACCATTGGTCGAGCGATTGCCGCAGGGCGGTGTTGGTCGTCTGGAGAAGCATCGGGGCGCCATGGAGCGAGCCGGGAAACTTCCGCCTTACTTCGCGTGCCAGCGCCGCGGCGCCGAATATCGAGACGGTCGTCTCACCGAGGAGATGGCTGAAGGCCCGCACCTTGAGCGACGGCATCATCGGCGCGTCGGCGACGACGAGATCGACGGCGTGGACCGCAAGCTCGGCGAGCAGCCTCTCGGTCTTGTCGATCCGCACGTGGAGCCGAAAGGCGGGCTGCATGGCGAGCGCGGGCTCGAGCAGGCGGTAGGTCGTCAGCTTCGGCAGGGCGTCGGAGACCCCGACGCGGAATTTTTTCGGTGCCGCCTGCGGCTCCCCTTTCACCGTCTGGAGCAGTTCCCGGCCGAGCGCGAAGATCTCGTCGGCGTAGCGGAACACCTTCTCTCCCTCGGAGGTCAGGCGGAGATGCCGACCCTGGCGGTCGAAGAGCTTCTGGCCGAGCGACCGCTCGAGCGAACGAATCTGGGCGCTCACAGTCGGCTGGGCGACGTGCAGCGACTCCGCGGCCCGCGAAACGCTGCCCTCTTTGGCGACGGTCCAGAAATAGAGCAAGTGGTGGTAGTTCAGCCAGTCCACGATTCCTGTCCGATGATCATGCCAAATCTCCCGGTGATGGGCCGGCCGAGGTCAGGCGGCTCGAAACGGTCGGACCGGAGCCCGAAGATACCACCGGCCAGCCCCCGCTTTCCGGCGGACCCTTTGCGGGTTTGATCCGCCGCCTGGCGAAGCCGGCCAGGGCGGCCACGACGCCGGCCAGCGCCAGTTCGAGTAACTGCCGTCTCGACCCTTCATTGTTTTGCATCGTCGAACTTCCCGGAGAGCTGATCCGTGAGATCGAAAACCGTCAGAGGCCGGCCGCAAACCTCGCAAAACGCTCGTAGAGGGGAATGCCGAGCACGAGATTGAAGGGAAACGTGATCGCTAGCGCCAACGTCAGGTAGTAGGTCGGATTGGCCTCGGGCAGAGTCATCCTCACCGCCGGCGGAGCGGCGATGTAAGAGGCGCTGGCAGCCATGGCGGCCAGAACCGTGCAACCTCCGATCGAGAGCCCCGCCCAGTGACCGAGCATGACGCCGAGGAAGCCGTGCACGACTGGCAAGACGACTCCGAAGGCGACGAGGAACGGACCGACTCGTCGCAGGTCTCCCAGTCGGCCACCGGCCGTGAGTCCCATCTCGAGAATGAAGAGCGTCAGCGCACCCTTGAAGCCGCTTTCGAAGAAGGGTTGCACCTGCTGATACCCGGCGTCTCCCATGAGATAACCGACGACCAGACCTCCGACGAGCAGTACCATGGTTCGGCCGGTGATGACCTCATGCAACACGTCGCGAAACTGCCGAATCGTGTCGGGCGGGAGAGCGTGCCCTTTGTTCCCAACGTCGCCACCGCAGACCGCCGCGGCACCGGAACTGACGGAAACCAGAGCGGACGCGGGGGCCTGAAGTGTGCCGATCGCGCCGATCGCCAAGGCAATGTGGATGCCGGGGCTTTCCATGAGCGTCAGCAGCGTCGGCAAATAGCCCTCCAGCGGCAGGTTGGAATGGAGGCAGAATTGTTGCGCGGCGATGAAGGTCACGGCCGAAACGGAGCCGTAGTGTGCTGCGACTCCGGCCGAGTCCGCCACCGAAAACCCGCCGACATGCCGCATGCCCAGATACGTCGTGACGGGCGTGATGAATCCCAACAGGAGTGTCGCACATATTGGCCAGACGATTTCGCCAGCCGAGGCGTGTGTGAGTTCAACGCCTCCTTTGAGGCCGAGTGCAAAGAGGAGGTAGATGGACAATGACGTGTACAGGTCTTTTGGCAGAGATATTTCACTCTTTGCAACCCTGGCGGCGACGCCGAGGACGAAGGCGAGCGTGATCGGCGAGAGAAGGTTCGCCTGAAGCGTCGCGAGCGAGTTCATGTCGGCCGCAGCTCCGGAAGGAATCGACGGGGTACAGGCGGGCTCGTTCGACGTGCCTGCCTCGGACTGGTATCGACGTTCTCCGCTTCTGGAACAAATAGATAAAAAACGTTTTCACATAGAAAAAATCTTTGCTTGGTCGTCACGTGGCGCAGGTGAGACCGGTTGTCTCGTGCGAGAGCAGGCGAACCATGCGAAACCATTCGGGCGCACGCATGCCGCAAAAACGGCCGACCGTCAGTCGAGAAGGAGCGGCTCGGGCATGAAGGTCACGACCGGGATCAAGAGCGACGCGATCCCGAGCAGCGTCCGCGCGAAGCCGAGCGGAACGCCGTCCTCGCGGATCGGCGGGTGGTCGGTGCCCATGAGCGTCACGATCACCACCAGCGCGATCCAGTTGAAACGGCCGAAGACCACGATCGCGGCGATCGCCGCGAGGAGGACACCCCTCGCGAGCCACCGCGAGGCGGGCCCGAAGACCGCCCGGCTCACGTGCCCGCCGTCGAGCTGGCTGATCGGAAACATGTTGAGCCCCGTCACGAGCATGCCGACCCATCCGGCCATGAAGAGCGGATTCGGCTCGAGCCTCGTTCCCGCCGCGAGGTCCGGCCGCAGGATGCCCATCAGCCACTCGGCGACCAGCGGCATCGCGAAGGGGCTTCGCGGGTCGGCCGTCCCGTTGAGCATGCCGCAGGCGATCGCGGGAATCGCCACGAGGAGCCCGGCGAGCGGACCGGCGATCGCGATGTCGAAGAGCTGCCGACGGTTGGCCCGTGATCCCTCCATTCCGATCACGGCGCCGAGCGTGCCGGTCAGCAGGATCGGCACGGGAATGAAGAAGGGAAGCGTCGCCGGGATGCCGTGGAGCCTCGCCGCGACGTAGTGACCCGCCTCGTGCGCCGCGAGCACGGCCATCACCGCCGCCATGTAGAGGAGCCCGCGGGACGCATGCGACCGGATCGCCTCCCCCACGCCGTCATCGACGCCCGGCACCAGCGGCTGCCACCCGGCGGCCCCGGCCATGAAGGTCGTGCCACAGGTGAGCAGGAAGAGCAGCAACTGCAGCCGGTGACGCCGCCGGATCGCGCGATCGAGTTCGTCCATTGGCGCAGGATACCATCCGCATGCCGGCGCCGGAGCGTCGCCCGCCGCATCGCCGCGGCCCGGACGAGGCACTGGCGAACGCCGCCGATCCTCCCGTACAACAATGGATTCCTGGAGTCCGATCGATCCCGCAGGAGCCCGTCGATGACAATCCCCTCCCGCGCCCCCGATGACCGCTTTCGTCGTCTCGTCGCGGCCTGCCTGGCGGCCGCCACACTCTGTATTTCCACGGCGAGGGCCGAGCCGGAGGTGATTGCCGTCGTGGCATCCGATGGCTACGCAGATCTCCGGAAGCAGCTCGCCTGGTTCGGCGCGCAGGTCGGCAATCCCACGCTCGTGATCCTCGCCGAGTCGATGCTCACCGGCATCACGGGCGGCCGTGGCCTCGCGGGCCTCGACGTGAAGCGTCCGTTCGGCGTCGTGCTCACGGCCGATGGCAACGCCGTCTCCGGCTCGGCGTTCCTGCCGGTCACCGATCTCGACAAACTGCTCGGCTCGCTCGAGGGAGTCGTCGGGCCGGCCGAGGCCGACGGCGACGACCTCAAGATCACGGCGCCCGGCACCGGCGTCGTGCGGATCGTCGAGAAGAACCGATGGGCGATCCTCTCGCCCGAGTCGATGCCGAAGAGCGGCGTGGACGATCCGTCGGAGTGGATCCCACCGCTCTCGGAGGATTTCACGCTCGCCGTCAGGCTCTTTCCGAGCCGGATGCCGCTGCCACTCCGCGAGCAACTTGCGAAGCAGATCGAGGCCGCCTCGGCGAGGTCGGCCCAGCTGGGGCAGCCCGTCGATGCGTCCGCACTCGTCGCGGCCCTCGGCTCGCTCGGAGACATCGAGTCGATGACGCTCGGCCTGCGGCTCGACGACGCGAAGAACCGCGTGCTCGTCGAGATGCGGTCGGTCGGCCTGCCCGGATCGGCCGCCGCGAAGGTCGCCGCCACCCTCGGCGACGCGCCGCTCACCGTGCCGTTGCCGAAGTCGGCCGGCAAGGCGATGGCCCGCGGGTTCGTCGCCCAGAAGATTCCCGCAGACGCCGCCGCGCAGATCGGTGCGTTGATCGACGCCTCCTCCGCCGTCGATTCCTCCGACCCGATCACGAACATGCTCGCAGGATCGATGCGGTCGGTCGCGAAGGCGGCGGTCGCGAGCGGCCGGCTCGACGGCAGCATGGCGCTCGTGAACGTCGCGGCCGAGGGGGAGCCTCCGGCGATCGAGTTCACCGGCGGCATGCACGTGAAGGACGGAGCGAACCTCGAGCAGTCGCTGCGGAAGCTGCTCGGGCCCGACGCCGATCTTCCCCCGCTCGTGAAGGTGAAGCTTGACGACGGACGCGTCGGCGAAGCCACGCTCCACGGCCTCTCGATCGACCTCTCGAAGAGCGACGCCGCCGCGATGTTCGGGGACACGCTCGACGCCACGATTGCGGTCGCCCCCGAGACCTGCCACCTTCTCTTCGGCGGCGATGCGAAGGCGAGGCTCGCGGAGCTTCAGAAGCAGCCGGCGCCGGCGGCCCAGGAGGGGCGGGCGATGGCCGCGGTACAGGTGTCGGCAGACCAGTGGCTCGAGGTGGCGGCGGAGGCCGCGGCGGAATCGGGGGCGGCGCCGGCCGAACAGCTCGCGGCCGCGGCCAAGGCTGCCGCCGCGGCGGAAAGCTCGATCCTGCAGCTGCAGGTGCGGCCGATCGAGCGGGGAGTCGCCTGGCAGGTTTCCGCCGACTCGGGCGTGCTCAAGGCCGCAGCGGCGGCCTCTGGAATGGGAGGCGGCGGCGGCCTCCCGATCGGGGTCGGGCCGATCGGAGGCGGCGGACGATGATCGCCGGCACGCAGTCGAACATTCCCGGCCGAGCCGGGATTCGCCGGCAGATCGCCGGAGTGGACGTCGCGGACATTGCCCGCGAACACGGCACGCCCCTCTATGTCTACGACGCGGCCATGATCAAGAGGCGGTGCGCCGACCTTGCCGCGTGGGACACGATCCGCTTCGCGCAAAAGGCCTGCTCCAACCTCGCCGTGCTCGATCTCCTGCGGCGGCTCGGGGTCGTGGTCGACGCCGTGAGCGCTGGCGAGATTCACCGGGCTCTTGCGGCAGGGTATTCGCCGCACGCCCCGCGGGCGGCTGCGGCCGACGGCCTGCCGCCGGTCCACCCGATCGTCTACACCGCCGACATCTTCGACCGCGAGAGCCTCGACGCCGTCGTGAAGCACGGCCTCCACGTCAACTGCGGCTCGGCGGACATGATCGAGCAACTGGCCGAGCGATTGCCCGGTGCGAGCATCACCCTCCGCGTGAACCCCGGCTTCGGCCACGGCCACAGCCAGAAGACCAACACCGGCGGCGAGGGCTCGAAGCACGGCATCTGGCACGCCGACATCGCCGACGTGCTGCGGCGGGCGGAATGGGCGGGCCTCTCGGTGAGCGGCCTCCACATGCACATCGGCAGCGGCACCGATCTCGCCCACCTTGCGGAGGTGGCGGGCGCGGTCGAACGGATCGCGGTGGAGATCGGCCGCTCGCTGACGACGATCTCCGCCGGCGGCGGGCTGCCGGTGCCCTACCGGCCCGGCGAGGAGCATGCCGATCTCTCCGGCTACTTCACGCTCTGGGACGCGACTCGCCGGCAGCTCGAAGACCGCTTCGGCCACCGCATTCGCCTCGAGATCGAGCCGGGCCGCTACCTCACGGCCGAGAGCGGGTTCATCGTGACGGAGGTTCGCGCCGTGAAGCGGCAGGGAACGAAGCCCTACATCCTCGTCGACGCTGGATTCAACACGCTCGCTCGGCCCGTTCTCTATGGCTCCTACCACCCGATGTCGCTTTGCCCGCGGGACGGGGTGGGCCCGGCGGAAAGCCCGCCGCAGGAGGAGGTCGTCGTGGGGGGGCCGCTCTGTGAGTCGGGCGACATCTTCACTCAGTCCGACGGCGGGTTCGTCGCCACGCGTTCCCTGCCGAAGGCGGCGGTCGGCGACCTGCTCGTGATCGAGATCGCCGGGGCCTACGGGTTCGTGATGGCGAGCAACTACAACTCCAAGCCGCTGCCGGCCGAGGTGCTCGTGGAGGACGGCCGGGCCCGGCTCGTCCGCCGGAGGCAGTCGGTCGAGGACCTCGTCCGCGGTGAAACGGTCTAGGTTTTTCGGGAGCCCCAAGCCCGATTGGCCGGGACGGTTTGGCCGGCTAGGATGATGTGGCTGGAGTTTCCCTGCCTGAAAGGACGATTTTCCCACCATGGCCAAAGCAGGTCCCCGCAAGAAACTGCCGAAGGAACTGGCGGTCATCAACGCCGACAACTGCACCGGCTGCGAGAGCTGCCTGGAAGTCTGCCCCGTCGACTGCATCGTGAAGGTGCAGCAGTACGACAACTTCCACAACCTGCAGAGCTGGTGCGAGATCGACATC
>JBIIOJ010000071.1:0-12534 GCA_044337015.1 Pirellulales bacterium | reverse complement strand
CATCCGAGCGAGCGAAGGACAGGATGTCCGCAGCGAGCGTCCGGCGATGGGCACGGGCAGTCCCGAACCCCCAGGCGAGCGGCATACGGGCAGCCCCGAGCCCCAGCAATCAGCCGCGGCGGCTCGGCCGGCAGACGATGAACGTGCCGAGGCCGGCGAGCAGGCCGAAGAGGGCGTAGGCGACGTAGTACTTCACGACGGCTGCTTTCCGGGGCGGGTGAAAAGACCGCGGGGGAACGCTACGCTGTGGCGACTGAACCGGTCCCGCAGTCCCGAAGAGCCTAACCCGCATGGCCGCAAAGACCAAGTCGAAGCCCGCCTCCAAGTCGTCCCCGAAGCTGCCGCCCGTAGACCAGAAGACGCGGGGGCTCATCGTCGGCCTCGCCGACAAGGTGGTGGCCGCCGCCGAGAAGAAGCGGGATCCCCATCTCGACATCCCGGCCCGCAGCCTCTCCAACACCAAATGGAACAAGTCGCGGCGGATCATCGAGATGGGCGCGCAGACCAACTGCCGCCAGCTCTTCAACCTCTCGCAGGCGAAGAGCTACATGCAGACGCTCCTCGTCGCCACCGGCTGCAAGCAGCTGATCGACCAGCAGAAGACGACCAGCATCCGAGGTCTTTACTACCTGCTGAAGCACACGATCGAAGGAACCCGCGAGGAGACGTTCGCCACGCAGGAGGAGTGCGACCCGATGATCGAGGATCTCGAGGTGACGCTCGAGAGCCTCCGGGAGGAGCTCCACGTCTACGCGAGCAACCGTGGCGGCATGGTGGGCCCGATCACGCTCGTCGACTCAGGCGACGAGATCGACTGCGCGAGGATGGGATCGGGCGGCTACAGCATCCCCTCGATCGTCGAGGCCGACGTCATCCAGTTCAAGAAGTGCGACGCGAAGTACATCCTCCACGTCGAGAAGGACACGGTCTGGCGACGATTCAACGAGGACAAGTACTGGAAGACGCACGGCTGCCTGCTCACGCACGGCGGCGGCCAGCCCCCGCGAGGCGTGCGGCGGATGCTCTACCGGCTCCACAATGAATTGAAACTCCCCGTCTACTGCCTCCTCGACAACGACCCCTGGGGCTACTACATCTACTCCGTACTCAAACAGGGCTCGATCAACCTCGCCTACGAGTCGAAGCGGATGGCGATTCCCGAGGCGAGGTTCCTCGGGCTGCGAAGCCGCGACTTCGATCGTTGCAAGCTCTCCCCGAGCGTGCAGATCCAGCTCGCCGACACCGACATCAAGCGGGCGAAGCAGATCGCGGCCTACCCGTGGTTCGCGGGGAAGAAGGGCTGGCAGAAGGAGATCGAGACGATGCTCACCAACGGCTTCAAGCTCGAGGTCGAGTCGCTCATCTCGAAGGACATCAGCTACGTCACCGAGGTCTACACGCCCGAGCGGATCGACGAGGGTGACTGGCTCGACTGAAAGCGTTTCATGGAACCCATCCTCATCGCCGGCTCGTGGCGGGCCGCTGAAGCCGTCGACACCTACCGTGCCGTCGATCCCTCGACGGGCTCGCCCCGAGAGGCCATCTGGCCGGTCAGCGGCTGGAGCGACGTCGAGGCGGCGCTCGATGCAGCCTCGGCCGCAGCGAGCGAGCTGCGAGCGACGCCCCCGGAGAGATTCGCTGCGTTCCTCTCCCGCTACGCCGACCGCCTCGCGGCGATCGCCGAATCGCTCGTCGCCGCCGCCCATGCCGAGACCGGCCTCGCAGTGAAGCCTCGGCTCGCGGAGGTCGAACTGCCCCGCATGCTCGACCAGTTGCGGCAGGCGGCCACCGCGGCGGAGGAGCAGACCTGGCGGATGGCGATGATCGACTCCAATCGCAACATCCGCTCCATGGCGACTGGCCTCGGGCCCGTGGTCGTTTTTCCACCTGCCAATTTTCCCTTCGCCTACGGCGGCGTGACGGGGGGCGACTTCGCGGCGGCGATCGCGGCGGGCAACCCCGTGATCGCGAAGGCCCACCCCGGCCATCCCCTGGTGTCGCGGCTGGCGGCCGAGGAGGCCCTCGCCGCCCTTCAAGACGTCGGTCTTCCGCTTGCGACTGTCCAGCTCCTCCATGGAATCGCGGCCGCTGACGGCGAGCGGCTCGTCGCCGACCCCAGGGTCGGGGCGACCGGCTTCACCGGCAGCCAGGAGGCGGGCAAGCGGCTCTTCGCGGCCGCTTCGGCGGCGGGCCGCGTGATCTGGGTCGAGATGGGGAGCATCAACCCGATCGTGCTCCTGCCGGGAGCACTCTCCGAGCGGGGCGACGAGATCGCCGGCGAGCTCACGGCGAGCGTGACCGGATCGGCCGGACAGTTCTGCACGAAGCCCGGCGCGGTCTTTCTCGTCGACGACGCGGCCGGGGAGACCTTCGTAAAGGCGCTCGCCTCGCGGTTCGCGGCCACGAAACCGCAGGTGCTCCTCGGGCCTACAGGACGCGATCGGCTCGTCGCGGCGATCGAGCGGCTCTCGCAGGCCGGCGCGGGGCTCGTCGCCCGCGGCAGCGGTGCGGAGGCGGGCCCATGCGGCCACCCGCCGACACTCCTCGCCGTGGCGGCCTCCGAGGTGCTCGCGCGGCCGGATCGGCTGCTCGTTGAGGCGTTCGGCAACGCGACGCTCCTCGTGCGATGCCGGTCGCTCGACGAACTGGCCTGTGCCGTCGCGTGCGTCCACGGGTCGCTCGGTGCGAGCCTCTACGTGGCAAAAGACGGCCGCGATGCGTCGGCATTCGCGGCGATCGCCCCGCTCGTCGTCGAACGGTCCGGACGGATCATCGAGAACCGCATGCCCACCGGCCTCGCCGTCACGCCGCCGATGCAGCACGGCGGCCCCTGGCCCTCGGCTGGCCCGCCGTTCTTCTCGGCCGTCGGCATGCCCTGGTCGCTCCTCCGGTTCGCCCGCCGTGTCTGCTTCGACGGCTGGTCGCAGCAGAACCTGCCGGAGATGCTCCGCGACGCGCCGCCCGCCTGCCGCCCATGGCGATACGTCGACGGCGGCTGGACCCGCGGGTAGCCAGGGCCGCAAAAAAGCGTCCTGCGAGCGTCATTTTCAAGCGTGGTGTTAGGGCGACCGTCGAGTCGAGGATATTCCCGGTGGCCAAGCCACGCCGGTTCCAAAGCCGCGTCCGGACGCGAGTCGTTCCGCCGGCAACGGGCCGCCACTGCCCGACCGAAACCGCCGGGGATGCATGAACGAACGTGAACGATTCCTGTCGCTCTACCAGGAGCATGGCCGGATGGTCCGCGGCTTCCTGTTGGCGGTGACCGGCTGCCCGCATCAGGCCGACGATCTCCAGCAGAACGTGGCCCGCGTGCTCCTCGAGAAGTTCGCCGACTACGACGAGTCGCGGTCTTTCCGCGCCTGGACCCTGGGCATCGCCCGACTGGAGGCGCTCAAGTGGCGGCAGAGGCTCGCACGCCGCCGCGAGGTTCTCTCCGCCGAGGCGATCGACCTGCTCCAGGCTTCCGCGCAGAACGACGCCGATCCGTTCGCCGAACGCCGCGAACGGCTCCCGGGATGCGTCGCCGAACTGCCCGAGGCGTCGCGACGACTGCTGACGCTGCGGTACGAGCAGGGACTCTGTTCCAAGGACATCGCCGCGCGTGTCGGCAAGACGGCTGCCGCCGTGGACATGACGCTGTCTCGCATTCGACGGCTGCTGCGCGACTGCATCAACCGAAAGATCGGGGGAGTGATACCGTGACGGACAATCGACACGAGCGGCTGATCGACGACTACCTGCAAGGTCGGAGCACGGATGCCGAGATCCGGGAGATCGACTCCCTGGTGCAGCGCGATCCGCGGTTCCGGGAGGCCATCGCGACCGCGGCACACGACGAGGCGACGCTCGAACATCTGTTCGGACGCCGTCCGGCGATCGACGGCGGGCGTCCAGCGGCGGTTCGGTCGCACCGCGGGCGCCTGGCGGCAGTCGCCGGACTCGCGGCCGTGGCCGCGTCGGTCGGCTGGCTAGTCGTGTCGGGGGTGGACGCCAGCGGTGCCGCCTGCCGCGTGGTGGAGACGCGGGGCCTGGTGCTGCTCTTGCCGCGGGTTGCCGGGGAGAAGGCGACGGCGGTGGAGGCCGGCGCCACGATCGCCGCGGACCGAAGAATCTGGACCTGCCCGTGGGGTGCCGCGGCGCTGCGGCTCGCTGACGGCACGCGGCTGCAGATCGACCGCGGCTCGGAAGCCATGCTCGCGTGCGGACGGCGACCGCAGGTCGAGTTGATCAGGGGAACCGCCTTCGTCACCCGCGACCGCGGCGCCGAGGGCGGCGCCGTGCTGACGACCGCTCAGGCCTCCATCGAGGTGGAGGATGGAGTGGTCGCGGTCGTCGTCGACCGCGACCGCACGATCGTGGAAGTCGCCGAGGGAGAAACGCGTCTCACGGGCGCCGGCGGCAAGACGGCGAGGATCACCACCGGTCAGGTCGCCGTCCTGAAGCGGGAAGGGAATGGCGACATCAACGTCCGCGAGGGCCGACTCGAATGGAATCTGCCAGAAGCATCGCCCGGCAAGTGACTCTTGGCCCGCGATGCCCGACCGGTCGCAGGCCACGGAGAAAAGGCCCCCGCGGAAGGTGGCGGTCACGCATGCTCGCGGAGGAGGCTCGGGGGCTCCTCGAACTCCTCGAGCTCCGGCGGGAGCTGGAGCTGTCGCATCGTTTCGTCGGTCCGGCGCATCCCCTCGGCCACCTCGTCGACCCGGCGGGCGAGGTCACCGACATCCCGCTTCGCGACCGATCCCTCGGCGAGCGCCGCGATCTTCGACTCCAGCCGCTCGATCTCGGCGGCAATGACGTCGAGCTTCCTTCGGGCCTCGTCGATGTTGACGATCCGCTCTCGGCTGGTGCGGAGGTTGTCTTCGATCGCGGCGCGAAGCGGGTCGGGGCCGGCGCCGGCCTTCGGCAACCGCTCGAGCCTTGCCTCCAGTTCGCCGATCCGCTTGCGGATCGCGGCGTCGTCGGTGTGATCGAGGAATTCCGAGAGCGTCGTCGCGCCGCGGATCATCCGCAGGTAGCCCCAGAGCAGACGGTCGAGCGAGGCGAGGGCGCCGTCGTCGATCTTCGCCCCTTCGCCGCCGAGGCTGTCGGCGAGGTTCACGAGCCGCTCGCAGTGGTCGCGGAGCCGGTCGAACCGCCGCAAAAGATCAGGCGGCAGCGACTTCCGGATCCGCTCGTAGGCCTCCCGCGAACCGACCGCGTCCGCCTCCCGCCGGCTCTTCGCATCCTGCGCGTCGACGGACGCGCGAAACCGCTCGTTCCCGAGCATGCTCGCGAGGTAGTAGAGCTCCCCGGCCGCCACGAGCGGGATCACGATTCCCGGAAACCCGCTGATCACGCCGGCCGCGACGCCCGCCCCAAAGAAGAGCAGGTTCCACCGCGTCGTGAACGCCGTCTTGAAATACCGGCCGAACCTCTCAAACACGAATCAACTCCTGACAACGAAAAAACGGTTCTTCCGGGAACTCCGTGGGCACGTGGATCCGGGAGGGGGTGCCCCTGCCATGTCGCCGGGCTATGGGAGCGAGCGCAGGCAGGATGCCGAAGCGAAGCGGACATGCAGTGAGCGGAGGACTGGAGGTCCGCAGCGAACGTCCAGAGACGTGGTAGGGGCACTCCCGACCCACGCTGGACGTGACTAGTACGCGTCTCATGTTCCGTTCCGCCGCTCGGCCTCCGCCTCGATCCGCTCGATCCGCTCGTGGATCGTGTTGACCGTGTCGTGAAACCACTGCTCCTGCTGCGTTTCGCGGGCCGGCCTCGTCGGCGCGGGCACGGGGATGTCCTCGGCGATCCTGCCCGGCGTCGTCGCCATCACGAACACTCTGTCGCCGAGATAGACCGCCTCCTCGACGGAGTGGGTCACGAAGAGCACCGTCGCCTGCACCTCCCGCCAGAGCTTCACGAGCAGGTCCTGCATGTCGAGCCGCGTCGCCGGGTCGAGTGCGCCGAAGGGCTCATCCATGAGGATGATCCGGGGACGGAGGATGAGCGTGCGGGCGATCGCGACCCGCTGCCGCATGCCGCCGGAGAGTTCGTGCGGATACTTCCGGGCGTCGCGAACGGGGTCGAGCCCGACCCGCTCGATCCAGTCGCGGCCCTCCGACTCGCGAGCCGTCCGCGGCACGCCGCGACACTCTAGGCCGAAGACGACGTTGTCGAGCACGGTGCGGTTGTCGAAGCTCGTGTAGTCCTGGAACACCATTCCCCGGTCGGCCCCGGGGCCGGTGACCGGCTTGCCGAGCGTGAGCACCTCCCCCGAGGTGGGCGGGTGCTGTGGCTCGAGCCCCGCCACGAGACGCAGCACCGTGCTCTTGCCGCAGCCGCTCGGCCCCAGGAACGCCGAAAATTCTCCGTGGTCGGGCAGGTCGGGAATCGAGAAGCTGACGTTCTCGATCGCGGTGGAGGCGCGATGCGTGCCGGCGCCGTAGACCTTCGTCACCGAGCGAAACTCCACCGCAGGCGGCCGATCCTGGGTCGGCGGCGATGCTGCCGCGGTGGCCGGTTCGACGTTCATACCGACGCCTCCCGACTCGAAAACGGTCGCAGGATCCAATTCCAGGAGGCATGGGCGGCCCGTGGCAGGAAGCCCCGACCGCCGTAGCGATACGGGAAGAGATCCGATTGCAGCCACCACAGCAGACGGTCGATCCCGTAGGCGACGAGCGGAATGATCACGAGCACGAGCAGGATCGGCTCACGCTCGCCCCGCCGCTGCGAGACGTTGATGAGATCGCCGAGACCGCCGGTTGCGCTGCCGAACTTCACGAGCTCGGCAAGCATGACGTAGCCGAAGGCGAGCCCGAAGAGCAGCCGCAGCGAGTTGAAGATCGCCGGCGCCGCCAGCGGCGCGAGCACCTTCAGGATGATCTGAATCCGGCTGGCTCCGAGCGTCAACGCGGTGTCGACGTATCGCTGCGGCACGTCGAGAACGGCCGCCGTGGTGTCGCTCAGGATGAAGGCCACGCTCGCGATGAAGAGAAACATGATCTTCTGGAACTCGCCGATCCCGAAGAGGAAGAACGTCAGCGGGATGAGGGCCGCCACCGGGATGTTGCGGCCGAAGACCGCCAGCGGCGCCAGGAACGCCCGCACCGCCGGGAAGCAGGCGGCGAGCACACCCAGCGGCACGCCCACCGCCACGGACAGGCCGAAGCCGAGGCAGACCCGCCCGAGCGTCACGAGCGTGTTGGCGGCGAGCCGCCGCTCGCCGACCACCCGCGGCAGTTCTCGAACGGTCTCGAGGGGGCTCGGGAGCGTGGCCGGGCTGACGAGCCGGCTTTCCGCTTCGCCGGCGGTGGCGAAGAACCAGATCGCGGCGACGGCCGCCAGGCAGGTCGCGCCCCAGAAGAGTCTCTCGGCGATCCCGACCTCGCCCCGGAGACGAACCGGCGGAGTCGCCGGGCGCACCTCTTCCCTGTTCGGCTCGACCACGGCAGCCTCACTCCTTCTCGGCGGAGTAGACCTTGATCTCCACGCGGCGGTTGAGCGCGTGGTTGTCGGGATGCTCCGGGTCGGCCGGGCTGTCCCAGCCGAGGCCGTCCACCGCGAAGCGACCATCGTCGAAGTCGAACTTCTCGACGATCGCGTCTTTCACGGAGCCGGCCCGCTGCTGCGAGAGCTCGCGGACCATCGCGGCGGGAACCTGCCCCTTCATCGAGCCGTCGGTGTGCCCCTCGATGACGATCCGCGCGGCGCCGAACTGCTTGGCAAGCGTGGCCACCTCGTCGAGCACCATGTCCACGCTCGGGTCGTAGAGCTCCTCGACGTCCTTGCCGTCGATCCGGCGGGTGATCTTCTTCTTGAGGTCCCAGCTATTCGGGAAGAAGTGGATCACGACCGTGTTGGTGAGAATCTCCTCGTTCTCCGCGCGGATCTGCGAGAGGGTCTTCGGCGGGAGAGCCTTCGTGTACTCGTCCTTCGTCTCGGCGTACTTCGGCTCCTTGCCGAGCTTTTGGATGATCGAGAAGTCCATCACCTGGTCGAACGGCACCGGCGGATTCGAGATCGCACCGATCCGGCGATAGAGGTAGTAGGACTGCTTCCAGATCCGCTCGAAGTTGGCGGGGTTGTTACGGTTGACGAAGAACTGGAAGTTCTCGGCCCAGTTCGTCGAATGGGCATCACCGAGCATCGTCAGGGCATCCGTGGCGGGGATGTTGTATCCGGCCGCCATGAGCTCGGCGGCCTTCGCCTTCGCCGACTCGCTCTTGAGCGCCTGCATCGCGTCGAAGATGCCCCGGACGATCGCCTCCACCTTGTCGCCGTGGTCCTTCGCGAAGTCGGCCCGCGCGAACCAGACGTCGGCGATGAGGCGGTTGGCCGTCTGCGTCGTCACGAGCATCCGGTTCCCCTTGCCCTCGGCGAGGTTGTAGATGTCGGGAGCCCACGAGACGCAGCCGGCGATATCCTTCTGCGCGTTGAAGGCAGCGGCCGCCTGGAAGGCGTCGTCGGTGTAGACCATGTCGACGTCACCCGGCTGCAGCCCGCCGGCCACGAGCATGTTGAGCGCGAAGAACTGGCTCGGCGAGTTCTGCGCCATGACGATTTTCTTCCCGGCGAGATCCTTCACCGTCTTGATATTTTCCCGCACGACAATGCCGTCTCCGCCGTTGGAGAAGTCGACCTGCTGGTAGACCCGCGGCATCACGCGGGAGTCCTTCGGCGCCCCGGTCCGATCCACGAGCCCCTCGAGGAACAGCGGGATCATGTCGAGCGTGGCCCAGCCGATGTGCACCTCGCCGGCCGCGTAGGCGTCGCGCATCGTCACGGGATTGTCGATGAGTACGAGCTCGACCTTGAACGGCTTGCCGTCGGGTGTCTTCCACTCCTTGCCCGCCTTGAAACCCTCGTTGGCGTAGATGATCGGGCTCCAGCCTGCCCAGACGTTGAGGGCGAAGCGGACGGTCTCGTTCTCGAGCGGCTTGTACGCACTCGTTCCCTTCACCGGCGGAAGCTTCTCGGCCGGCTTGAAGGAGTATTCCGTGACCGTCGTCGGCACGGACGAGTCGGCCGCCTCGAAGACGACACCCCCTTCGGCTGCATTCCCGCCAGCCGGACCAGCTCCCCCGGCACCCCCGCCTTGAGGCCCGGGACCGCCGCCGGCCACGCCGCCACCGGCCGGCGGCCGCAGCCCGAGCGGCTCGAGGAGCCCGGCCCGCCACGCGGAGAGCCCCACGAGCCCGAGGATCACGAGCCACACGACCGCCCAGAAGGGAGCTTTCGGTTGTCCTGCCATCGCATGCGCCTTTCGTCGAAAAGGGGGGAAACTAACCGCGGAACGCCACGGGCTTGCGGGCCTTCGCGGCCATGTGGAGCGTGTTCATCAGATCGTAGGCCGTGACCTCGCAGAGCAGTTCGGTCACCTTCTCATGGGCCTCCTCGGAGAGCATCGGCTCGAGCTCCTTCATGAGCTTCACGACCCGCTTCTCTTGCGCGTCGATCTCCTTCGCATCGACCCGGCCGTCGGCCACGACTTCGAGGAATGACGTCAGCTTCCTCGCATACTCGCCGAGCAGCGGGGCCTCCGAGGCCTCGTCGAACCAGGGAGTCTTCTTGCCAACCGCCTTCGCCGTCGCACTCTTCGCCATCGCTCGCCTCCTCGAATGGGTTTTGGGTCCGTCCGACCCTGGTTTGAAAATCGTTTCAGGATCCGATCACTTCCCGGATCGCTGCGAGCCGCTCCTGCAGCCGCGAGCGCCCCCCCGGCTTCGCCACCTCCTCCCGCCACCGAGGCGGAAGGAACCGTCGCTCAGTGCACTCGAGCACGGCGGCGATCTCCTGCATCTCCTTCTCGAGCCCCTGCGCCGACGGCAGGAAGTCGTCGATGGCGGCGCGGAGGTGACGCTCGGAGATCGTGTCGGGGGCGGGCTCCCCCTTCGACGCCGCCTCCTCGAGGCCCATCCGGCGTGCCGCCAGGACGACGCTCTCGATGTCGGCCCCGGAGAGGCCGAGCGCGGGGTCAATCGGCCCGGGCAGTCCCGGAGCGAGCTTCACGTGCCCCTTGCGGGCCATCGCCGAGAACATCGCGTCGTACTCGGCCTGGTCGTGCGGGTAGAAGAGCGGGATGTGCACCTCCGCCCTGCCCTGCCGCTTCAGGTCGATCGGCAGCAGGTCGGGACGGCTCGTGAGGAGCATCCAGACGATCTTGCCGCGGAAGCGGGTGTCTCCCATCTGCCGGGCGATCATCGAGAAGACCCGGGCCGACGTGCCCGAGTCGCCGTCGCTCTGCCGGTTGCCGAGCGCGGCATCGGCCTCGTCGATCACGACCACGACGGGCCCCAGGCCGCGGAGCACGCCGAGCGCGTGCTCGAGGTTGCCCTCGGTCTCCCCGACGTACTTCGAGCGGAAGTTCTTGAGCACCGCACAGGGAATCCCGACGCTCCCGGCGTAGCACTCGGCGATGAAGCTCTTGCCCGTGCCGACCGGGCCGCAGATGAGGTAACCCATCGGCGCCACGTCGAACTGGCCCCGTTTGATCGCGCGGGCGTCGGTCTCCAGGCGGTCCTTCGCCTGCTCGTGGCCCGCAACGGCGTCGAGTGTCAGCCGCGGCTGGATGAACTCCACGAGACCCTGGCAGCTCCGCTCGATGAGCTGCTTCTTCTGCAGCGCGAACTCGGGTCCGTCGGGCGGCGAACCAAGCCGGGCCGACATCGTGAGCACGGCGCGGAGGCTCTCGAGCGAAAGGCCGCCCGAGAGGGCCGCCACCCGCTTCACGCTCTCGGCCTGCGCGGCTGGAATGCCGACCGCCGCGGCGGTGGCCTCCGCGAACCGCTCGCGTTCCGCCGCGTCGGGCAGGGGAATGTCGATCGCCGTGACGGCGGGCGACTGCACGAGCCGTGGATGCACTTCCGAGAGCGAATCGGTGAGGAGAACGATCGCCACGTTCACCCGCCTCAGCAGCGGGTTCGTGGCCCACGACAAAAGCCGCACGAGCCGCGATGCCCCGCCCCGTGCGGAGCTGGCGGCGTCGCCCGCCGGCGCGAGGTACTGCGCGTAATCGAGGATGATCGCGATCCGCTTCCGTTCCTCCGGCGGATCGACGAGGTTCCGCTCGAGGAGCGCGTCGAGCGTCGCCATCGCCGCGTCGGGCTCGCGGGCCCAGGTCGAAGGGTTGCCGAGCTTGCCGGCCAAATACTGGGCCATCGACCGCAGCCGGTTCGCATCGGGGCCGGCGAGCGGCCGGATTCCCTTCCCCACGTCATAGCCGATGACGAGATCCCAGCGGCCGAAGAGCTCCCTCGCGAGAAACTCGCTCGCAGTGCCCCAGCCGGCCCCCGGCTGGCCGCCGAGTTCGACGAGATCACGCACGTTGCCGTGGAGGAGGAAGACGCAGCTCGTGCCGGAGAGGTACGAAGCCGCGAGCCGCTCGGCCCAGTCGGGATACCACTCCGGCACGCTCGCACTGACGGCCGAGCCGCTCTCGCGGCCTGAGGCGGGCACAAGCGCCGCCTGTCCCACGCCCGCCTTGGGGGCCGACTCGACCGCCTCGGCCGCCGCGAGCGACTCCGCCGAGAGCTTGGCCAGTTGGTCGGCGAGGCTGTCCGGAGCCGCTTGTTTCGGCGGTGAAGCCGCGGAAGCGGCGGACGGATTCGACACGGGATCGTCCCTCGTGGCTGTGGGCTCTGCAGAGTGCGAAGCCTACCGTGCGACCTGCTTCACGGGCTCCGCGCCAAGCTCCTTCTCCGCCGACGACACACCGGCCGTCTCCGGAGTGACCATGCCGAGCTCGACCTCGAACTCGCGGAGCGCCTGCTCGGCCATGTTCTTCTCGACCGACTCCTCCGCGCGGATCTCCTCGAGCCCCTCGCCCGAGAGGTCGGCGGCCACGCGGACCTTCGCCCGGTTGAGTCCGATCTTGTCCTGGATCACGTCCTCGATCTGTCCGAAGTCGGTCGTGATGTCGAAGTTGAAGCTCGTGGCGAGCTTCGCGAGCTCCGCCTCGGCGCGGGAGAGCTTGAGCTCCGCGTCGTACTTGTGGATCTTGTCCTTGAGATCCGCGAGCTTCTTCGTCGCGTGCTTGATCTTCGTGACGTTGTTGTTGTAGGCCGTCTCGTGGAGCTTGAGCTGCGCCTCGTTCTCCGCGAGTTCTTTCTTCGCCTTCTGGAGCTCGAGGGCGAACCTCGCCGCCGTTTCCCGCTCGCCGGCCTGGAGGTAGGCCTTCACCCGGGCCTCGAGCGACGCCACGTGGTTGCGGTCGCCGGTCACCTGCCGCGTGACCCGTTCGACGAGCGCCCGATACTGCTCGAGCCCCTCCCGGCCCTCCTTCATCTGGTCGACCGCCTTGTCGTATTCGTACTGCAGCTGGGCGATCGGATCGGCCGTCCAGAAGAAATTGGCGATCTTGTTCATCTGGGCCGCGAGGGCCTTCCAGAGCTTGCCGAGGATCATCGCTGGAAACTCCCGAAATGTGCGAAGCGAAAGGGGGTGGCGGTCAGGACGCGGCCGCCGCCCCGAGGCCTTGGTGATACCCCTGGGGGGGTCGATCGTCAAACCTCCCGGGCCAATGCGGCTCGATCGGGGCTCACTCGACAA
>JBIIOJ010000327.1:0-3695 GCA_044337015.1 Pirellulales bacterium | reverse complement strand
CCCGACCACGATTTAGCCCCCGACCAAGATTTCGGTTCCGTTCCCACTTCCGAGGAGAAAGCAGGAAAAAGATGGCAAAGGATACGTTCACGCGTTCGAAGCCGCACGTCAACGTCGGCACGATCGGACACATCGACCACGGCAAGACGACGCTCACCGGAGCGCTCGTCGCAGTCCAGGCCGCCAAGAACCTGGCCGTCGCCAAGAGCTACGCCGACATCGCGAAGGGCGGCACAGTCCGCGACGAGACGAAGACCGTCACGATCGCGGTCAGCCACGTGGAATACGAGACCGACAAGCGTCACTACGCCCACATCGACTGCCCGGGCCACGCCGACTTCATCAAGAACATGATCACCGGGGCCGCCCAGATGGACGGGGCGATCCTCGTGGTGAGCGCGGCCGACGGCCCGATGCCGCAGACGCGGGAGCACATCCTGCTGGCCAAGCAGGTCGGCGTGCCCGCGCTCGTGGTCTTCCTCAACAAGGTCGATCTCGTGGACGATCCCGAGCTGCTCGACCTCGTCGAGATGGAAATCCGTGAGCTTCTCACGAAGTACGGTTTTCCCGGTGACGAGGTGCCGATCATCCGCGGTGCCGGCAAGCCGGCCTATGACAGCCCGTCCGACCCGAAGGCGAACAAGTGCATCGCCGACCTGCTCGACGCGGTCGACAGCTACATTCCCGAGCCCGTCCGCGAGCTCGACAAGCCCTTCCTCATGGCGATCGAGGACGTGTTCTCGATCGAAGGCCGCGGCACGGTCGCCACCGGCCGTATCGAGCGGGGCGAGGTGAAGGTCGGCGATGAAGTCGAGATCATCGGCCTCAAGGAGAAGGCCGAGAAAACGACCGTCACCGGCGTCGAGATGTTCAAGAAGCTGCTCGACAGGGGCCAGGCGGGCGACAACGTGGGCTGCCTCCTCCGCGGTATCGCCCGCGAGGGTATCGAGCGCGGGCAGGTGCTGGCGAAGCCTGGCTCGATCAAGCCCCATAAGAAGTTCGAGTGCGAGGTGTACGTGCTGTCGAAGGAGGAGGGCGGCCGTCACACGCCATTCTTCGCCGGCTATCGGCCGCAGTTCTACTTCCGCACCACCGACGTGACCGGTTCGACGAAGCTGCTCGGCGGCGTCGAGATGGTGACGCCCGGCGACAACGTCAAGATGGAGGTCGAACTGATGGTTCCGATCGCCATGGACGACGGGGTGCGCTTCGCGATTCGCGAAGGTGGCAAGACCGTCGGTTCGGGCGTCGTGACCAAGATCCTCGAGTAAGCGAAGCTAGGGGCGTAGCTCAACTGGCAGAGCGCTGGTCTCCAAAACCAGAGGTTGCGAGTTCGATCCCCGCCGCCCCTGCCTGCGGGCCAGGTCCGGCACGGCGAAAACCCGTGCCGGACCGGCCGTGCCAGGCAGATGGCGGGCCGGCCGCCCGTGGGCCTGCGACACGCGACCAAAGATGACGGAAACCCGAAGACGACGGAAAGAAGACGACGGAAATACGTTCAGGGACGAACAGGGCAAGGAATAGACCGAAGTGGCAACGACACGACAACAGGAAACGGCCGGCGGATCCCTCTGGAGGGAGCTGTTCAGCTTTTCCATTTACAAGCGGAACCAGGGCAAGGTCGCGAGACAAGTGACGTTCGCTGCGCTCGCCGTGGCGCTGCTGATCGGCGTCTGGAGGCTTTCGCAGTTGCTGCCGATCTGGTTTGGTGGTGGGGCCGCCTCCGGGGCCGGGGGCCTGGGTGGGATCGACCTGGGCGTCCTGCGGCTCGGCGTGCCGATCGTGCTGGGACTGCTTGCCTTGTGGTTCTCCGTGCGGATCGTGAACGTGCCGCGGTTCGCCGACTTCCTGATCTCCGTCGAGTCGGAGATGACGAAAGTGTCCTGGCCGTCGAAGGACGAGGTCATCCGTAGCTCGGCCGTGGTGATCTTCCTGATCTTCGCGCTCGCGGCGATCCTCGCCGGATACGATCTCTTCTGGTGGTCCGTGCTTCGTTCCCTCCAGGGTTTCAACTGAACCATCTCAATCGAGCGAGCAACCGAGCTTCCCATGTCCATCGAAACGCCCCAAGACAACCCGACCGAATCCCAGCCCACGCCGGCGGCCGTGCACGCCGATGCCGCCGATGTCCGTTCCGAGGCCATCCCCGCGGTGGTTCCGGCGGTCGCTGAGGAGGAGGACGACGACGACGATGGGACTCCGGCCGTGCTCGACGATCCATTCGCGGGTGACGAAAATGCCAAGCCCGTTTCGGTGGCCGAGGACGAGGAGGCCGCCCCGGTCGGCGACATGCAGTGGTACATCCTCAAGGTGCAGAGCAACCGGGAGGACTCGGTCCGGGAAACCCTCATGCGGCGGATCAACCTGGCCGGGCTGGATCGCTGGTTCGGTGAGGTGGTGGTGCCGAAGGAGCAGGTCACCGAGTTCAAAAGTGGCAAAAAACGCGTGGTTTCCCGCAAGCTCTACCCAGGATACATCCTGGTGAACATGATCTTGAACGATGACACGTGGTACCTCGTTCGCGAGACCTCGGGCATCGGCGACTTCACCGGCTCCGCCGGCAGGCCGAGCCCGATGCTCCCGCAGGACGTGGCCAAGCTGCTTCGGAAGACGGAGGAGAAGGCCGAGGAGGCGCCTCGCCTGAAGATCAGCTTCAAGAAGGGCGACCGCGTGAAGATCAACGAAGGCACCTTCGAGAACTTCGAGGGTGAGGTCGAGGCGATCGACGAGGCGAACGGACGGGTCACCGTCATGCTCAGCATCTTCGGCCGTTCGACTCCCGTGGACATCGAGTATTGGCAGATCGAACAGATTTGATCCGGTTGAACGACGGCGAAACAGACAGGTTGAACGATGGCGAAACAGATGGTCGGTCAGGCGAAGTTTCAGGTCACGGGCGGACAGGCCACGCCCGCGCCGCCGGTGGGCACGTCGCTCGGTCGGTTCGGTATCAATCTTGGCCAGTTCGTGCAGCAGTTCAACGACCGCACGCGCAATCCCGAGATGCAGGGCATGCCGATTCCAGTGGTCGTGACGGTCTACAACGACCGTTCCTTCGAGTTCACGACGAAGAGTCCGCCGGCCGCCGCGCTGCTGAAGAAGGCTGCGGGCTTGGCGAAGGGCTCGGGAGTTCCCAACAAGGACAAGGTCGGAAAGGTGACGAAGTCCCAGCTCGACGAAATCGTCGCGAAAAAGGGCTCGGACCTCAACGCCCGCGACGGCGAGCACGCCCGTCGCATGATCGAAGGTACCGCCCGCAGCATGGGCATCGTGGTGGAGGGCTGAGATGGCAGTCGGAAAACGAACCAAGGCGATGCTCGCGATCAAGCCGGAGAAGGCCGACGCGGTGCCGGTTGAAAAAGCGGTGGAGATTCTGAAAAAGTTTCCGCCTACCAAGTTCGATCAGACCGTGGAAATCCACGTGCGGCTCGGCATCGATCCGAAGCAGGCCGACCAGATCGTCCGCGGCGCGCTCGTGCTTCCGCACGGCATCGGCAAGTCGAAGCGGGTGGTCGTGTTCGCCAAGGGCAACCTGGCGGATGACGCGAAGGCCGCCGGGGCCGAGGAGGTCGGGGCCGACGACCTCGCCAAGAAGATCAAGGAAGGCTGGACGGACTTCGACGTTTGCATCGCCGCCCCCGACATGATGGGCATGGTGGGGCCGCTCGGGAAGGTCCTCGGTCCCCGCGGGCTCA